>NZ_JABKCA010000039.1 GCF_013166655.1 Lentimicrobium sp. L6 | reverse complement strand
GAAATTCTCCTGTACTAGCACTAATAGGTGTTAACTTCACCACTGTGGCATCTGCTGTCCAAATATCAACATGTAAAAACTCCATGGCTGATAAATCTTGATTACCATCCAATTGAGTTCCTTGATAGTTGAAACTAGCATATTTCATCATTTCATTGCCACCAATATCTTCATTACTAACTACAGTTGTTTGTCCCCAGCCTGGATTAAAATCCGTTCCTGCAAGATTTGTATAGCTGTCACTATAAATAGAGACTACATCTTCTGCATCCTCTGTTGGTAATGGTGCCGCTGCACTTGGTTCTGTGGCTGTTGTTGGCTCTTTATAGAAATAAATATTATCTAAATATATATTAGATGGATTTACGCCCGCTTGGCCATCAAACTTTAACTGATGAATATCGGCCATGGAAACATCTGTGAAATCACCTACTGGAATATCATAACTATTCCATGTTCCTTGTGTCAGAGGAGTCAATTCATAAAGAAATTCTCCTGTACTAGCACTAATAGGTGTTAACTTCACCACTGTGGCATCTGCGGTCCAAATATCTACATGTAAAAACTCCATCGCTGATAAGTCTTGTACTGTACCATCATTACTACCTAAATTAATTCCTTGATAGTTGAAATTAGCATATTTCATGGTTTCATTACCTGCAACATCAACAAAAGAAATAGCCGTAGACTGACCCCAATTTGGATTGAAGTTCGTTTCAGCAATATCAGTATATGTTCCGCTATAAACGGAAACTACATCTGCCTGATCATGACTTGGAACTGGAGCTGCGATAACTGGGGCAGCAGGTGCAGAACCAGCATTAAAAGTCATTTCGTCAAAATAAATGATATTATCTTGGTCTCTAGCTGCAAAATCAGGAAAAACGACCAATTTATTATAGGTATTTCCAATTACAGCTGAAAAATCAAAAGTCAATTCTTCCCATTGTCCAGTAAGGGTATTTAGAACGTCATAACTTTCAACATTTCCACCTGTTCCTTCAAGTTTGATTTTTACTTGACTCAAGATATCTTTATAAACCCAAAGTTTAATAAGGCTATTGTCCTCATCAAAGGTAAAACTGCCAATGTCAAGAGTTTCACAACCTGCCCAATCCATTCCGGCATCTAGAGCTGTGAATTTAGCGACTGTAGTAGTGGTATTTCCATCACCACTAAAAGGATTTGGAATTATTTCTAAGGGAGGGTTGGTGCTGTTTTCGAAGGTAGCCCATGTCCAATCTGCTCCATTTCCACCAGCTTCAAAATCAATCGGATTATTTTGAGCAAAACCGAAAGCCAGTGAAAATATTAAAATAAACGTACTTATATATTTCATTGCGATAAGTTTAATATTTCATTATTGAATAATACATTTCTTAACATCCACAAAGCTTCCAGCCTCTATTTTAATAAAATAAATGCCCGCTTTTTCATTGGTGATATTCCATTCTACCTGATGAGTTCCTGCCTCAAATACAGTATTCACTAAAGTTGAAATCCTACGTCCAGAAATATCAAGGATGCTAATCTCTGTTTGTTCCTGACTAGGAATTTCAAATTTTATAGTTGTAGCATGAGAAAAAGGATTGGGTTGATTATCATATAATTTATAGTTGCTTAAGCTGGAATAATCGTCAAGTCCCACTATATCTTGATAATAGAAAACATTATCAACAAAAATAGTTCCTTGAGGAGCTTTCACCAATATTAACTGAGCAATATGGTCTCTATTCAATAAATCTGTGAAATCACTTAGAGCAATATCGTAAGATATCCATGTTTCTATTTCTGGAGCAGCAAAAGTAATTTCATGTTCCGTATCATCACCCCCACCATAGGCAGCATCGGCTCCAAAATCTACAAGTTTCACTTTAAAATCATTAGCATCTGGAGTCCAAACATCTAAATGGAAATGAGTCATTGCGGTAGCATCTATCAAATTTACTCCAACCGTTTCGATTCCAACATAATTTAGAGCTGTATATTTTTTTGTAGGATTTCCATCAATCATCACATCTTCTAATGCAGCTTCAGACCAATCAGTTCTCCAAGTATCAACAGTAACATCATCATATACATCACTAAACATAGAAATTACGTTTTGAGGATCCTGAGTAGGTTCTACTGCAGCAGTTTCTGGCTCAGCACCTGTTCCGCCACCACCTTGTTCAGAGAATGTAATATTGTCAAAATAGATAATATTATCTTGCGTTCTTCCTGCCAGATCAAAATCAGGAAAAATAACTATCTGATCATATCCATCTTGAACTTGACTGCTAAAGTCAAATGTTAGTTCTTCCCATTCATTTACAACTGTATTTGCCACTTTTATTTCGCCCATAGACCAACCATCGGGTTTTACGAGTTTAATTCCAACATCGCTGATAACTGATTTCCAAACCATTATTTTGATTGTAGCATTACTTGCATTTATTGAATAGCTGCCTATGTCTGATCCATGCATGGATTCACAACCTACCCAGGGGGCACCTGTTTGACGGGCTGTGATTTTGGCTACTGTAGAAGAGGTATTGACCCCTGTCATATCGGGGTTTTCGATAATTTCCACTGGTGGATTATCATCGTTTTCGAATACCGTCCAGGTCCATTCAGCACCATAACCACCGGATTCAAAATCAATAGGAGCATTCTGAGCATTCAATCCTATAACGGATAAAAGCGAAATAATAAGTATTAGATTTTTCATAGATTTTGTTTTGATATTATTTAATTGTTTTAATTATTTTCTTTTCTTTATTGGATAATAGTTTTCTTAACTACCTCACCAGAAGCTGTTTTTAAGTGAATGAAATAAATTCCAGGATTTAAATTTTTAGGACTCCAAGTAAACTCATATTGACCTGATGGTCTAAAACCTTTGACCAAATCTTCTATTTTACGACCAAAGATGTCATAAACTATCATTTCTATATCACCAGAGTCCTCTATTTCAAATGCAACAGTAGCCTGAGTCATTACGGGATTTGGATTTATAGATAATAAAGATTTATTACTTAGGTTTTGTGTCTCAATGGCAGCCACCATTCCCCCATCATAATAAATATCATCTAAGGCAAACTCACAATTGGCTCCATTCACCTCAAGTATTACAAATTCATAACTTAACATCCGCAGATCGATGAATTCTCCTCTTAAATCAGAGATGGGAATGCTGGCTTGTCCCCACTCACCATTCCTTACCAAATCATATTTAGTTTGGTTCGCTGGAAACTCTACGTAATTTTGATTTCCCCAAGCATCAATCACGCCTATCTGAAAACTCACATGAGCAGGAATTTTAATTCTGAATTTCAAATATCCTTCGCCAAAACCCAAAAGATTAATAGGTTGAGCCGACATAATTCCAGCACCAAACCAACCTAAACCATTACTAATCCAACTAATGCCATTTTCTCCTTCGTAAGGTGGGATATTACCATCTGATAGCGTACCTTCCCAAACATAAATATGTGCAGGTTCATTAGTAAATAGGGCATTATTAGTGGGTGTTTCGTCGGTAAATATTCCAAATGTTTCTAATTGTTCTTGAGGAGGTCCAACATTAACACTACCCTGACCATTCCATTCCATTACTTTTATATAATCAACATACATTTCAGCATCAAAAGGCATTGAAACAGCCTCTCCACTCCCTGGGTCGCCAAGATTATAAGCATCTGTAAAGGCTCCGCCAATAGCCATATTTACAATCAAGAAAAAAGGTTGATTAAACTCATCACTAATAGAATCTATGTAGAATGTCTCAGCAAATAAATCATATTCAATATCATTATCGATTACTGTAAATCTCAAACTATTTTCATCCCAATAGGTACGGTAAATAAGGTATCTATCAATAAGCGGATCGTTATGATTAAAATAAGGTCTGCAGTACTCATCATCCGGATCCCATGCAAGGCTAGCTGCTCCAGAAGGATTATCAGGATTTATAGCATCCTCACTAAAAAAGATGGCATTAGAACCAACCATTTGATTCACTGTAGAATTATTTAATCCATTGCCTCCATTATGTCCATCATGTAAGTCTCTGAAAGCTTGCTGATGTCCCATTTCCATGATGTCTATTTCTCCTTTAGTTGGCCATGAATAATTGGCGGTGCCTAACATCCAAACTGCTGGCCAACCACCTAAATCTATATTAGGAATTCGAACACGAGTTTCTACCACTCCATATTGAAGAGAAACTTTCGATTTGGTATTGATTCTCCCGGAAGTGTAATTTAAAGGGTTTCCCCATTGGTCCACTATATTTGCACCTGATTCTTGTCGTGCTGTTATACGAAGGGCGAAATTCCCAGGTTCTTCTGAAACTTCCTCAATAGTGACATTATCGCTCTGATAAAACTCTAATTCACCATTACCCCATCCCCAACTACCATTTCCAGTCTCAATGATCCAATTATCAAGATTATTAAAGTCTTCTTGCCAGATTACTTCGCCTACTTGGGAAGAAGCATTAACAACAAATAAAAAAACAAAAACATGGATAAATAAATAATGTAAAGTATTGCTCATATAGTCTTTTTGTTAAAGGTTAGTTAACAAAACTCGGTATAATTAACTGGTTAAGACAAACTTTCCACTACATAATTAATACATCATTATCAATAAACACTACACTATTTATACATCATTTTCATTTTTTAAACACTGTATATCTGGCTTTTATATTATACGCAATTTACTCAAAAGCTATACTACAATTTAATTGCTTTTTAATTTTACTAAAAATCATAGAAATAGATAATTATTCGAATGAGCAATTCATTGACAACCATAAAAACCTTACATTTTCATCCACTTCATTATTGATATCTTTAATGAAGTGGATGGTAAAAAAGGAATAAATTAACATGCCATCTATTTATTGAAAACCAAATAATCAATACTTTTGCCCCATGATAAAAAACATACACATTACTAATAATTGTTGTTGCTCTTGGGAAACCAATAGTGATAGGGTGATGTGTATTCGAGAAATTTAGAAATCAAGATATTAATATATACAGCCCTTTCGAAATTCGAGAGGGCTTTTTTTATGCTAGAAAAAATGAGAAAAAACAACTTTATACAATCCCGTGGTCAGTTTTTGGAAAACAGCTTAGGCAGAGTTCCCCGTAGAAAAAAGGTTCATGATTTCCTCAATGAAACCATAGGCTATCTATTTCCTATTTTATCATTCTGTGATAATGAAGATGAAGAAATAAACCTAGATGATATTCTAGTTCTTCTAAAAGAAATACTGGAATCTTATGATTCGGGTGTTTCGGATACCAAAGAGCCTATCATTCAATTCAAAGAAGAGTTACCTAAAATCTATGAGACCTTGATCAAAGATGCCACGGCGATTTATGAAGGCGATCCAGCAGCAAAATCCATAGAGGAGGTTATTATATCATATCCTGGTTTCTATGCCATTTTAGTCTATCGAATTGCTCATGTTCTGAATAATTTATCAGTGACTATCATTCCCCGAATGCTCACCGAATTTTCCCACAGCAAAACAGGAATCGATATTCATGCCCATGCTAAAATTGGGGAGTCTTTTTGTATAGATCATGGCACGGGTATCGTGATTGGAGAAACTACCGAAATTGGTAAACATGTAAAGATATATCAAGGAGTAACGCTTGGCGCTTTGAGTGTTTCGAAGAGTTTAGGAGGTAAGAAGCGACATCCAAGCATCGAAGATCATACCGTGATTTATGCAGGCTCTACAATTCTTGGTGGAGATACTATCATTGGCCATCATTCAACCATCGGCGGAAATGTTTGGCTTACTCAGTCTGTAGCTCCCCATTCTGTGGTTCTAAATCAAGCTAAGATTCATTTAAGAAATAACCAACAAGAACAAAAAGATAAGATTGACTTTGTCATCTAAAAACGAAAAGACATGAAAAAACAAAATATATTAGAATTAATAGGAAATACTCCAGTTCTTCAAATCAACAGACTATTTAAACCCAATTTAGACGCTTGGGTCAAACTAGAAAAACAAAATCCTGGTGGAAGCATAAAAGATAGGATTGCTTTAGCCATGATCACGGATGCCGAAAACAAAGGAATCCTCAAAAAAAATGGTATTATCATAGAACCCACTTCGGGAAATACAGGAATAGGATTGGCTCTGGTTTCTGCTGTAAAAAAATATCGCTTAATATTAACCATGCCCGAATCCATGTCCATAGAAAGGCGAAAACTTATGAAAGCTTATGGTGCTGAAATCATACTCACCCCAAAAGAACTAGGTATGAAAGGTGCCATTGATAAAGCCAAAGAATTGCAAGCCGACTTAAATGCTTGGATGCCCATGCAGTTCGAAAATCCTGCCAACCCTGAAATACATAGTCAAACTACAGCACAAGAAATCATAAATGACTTTCCAGAGGGATTAGATGTTTTGATAAGTGGAGTGGGAACAGGTGGACATATTAGTGGTATAGCCTTAGAGTTAAAGAAGCATTGGCCAAACCTAAAAGTAATCGCAGTAGAACCAAGCGACTCCCCCTTTATAAGCGAAGGTAAAGCTGGACCTCATGCCATCCAAGGCATTGGAGCTGGATTCATTCCCAAGAATCTAAATACAGAAATCTTAGACGAAGTGATTAAAATAACAAAGGAGGAGGCTTATTTATTCACCCAAAGAGCTGCTTTAGAAGAAGGTTTATTTATCGGAATTTCCACAGGCGCTTCCCTTGCTGCCATTCATCAAATACAAGAACAATTGGTCGGGAAACGAGTATTGACTTTTGCTTATGATACTGGGGAACGCTATTTATCATTGGAAGATTTGTTTTAAGAATCCTTAATCACTCCAGTCAAAAAAACCAAAGTCCTATTATTCATTATTGAGTCTACTCCAAAAAGCCTTTTTTAGCCACAAAGGCTCAAAGACACAAAGATGCACGAAAATTAAAGCGTTAACGGTAAGCCCTTTGTGTTTTTTTGGTGTCTTAGTGGCGATATCATTTTATTTACTTTTCGGTGTGGACTCATTATTGACATTCAAATGTTGTCCAAGAGTATCAATTTGTATATTTGTTCAAACTAAGGCTATGTGTGGACGCTATTCTTTTGCTCAATTAAGTTCGGAAGTCGAGAAACGATTTAAAATTCATGTGGATGGAAACACCTATGTGGCAAGGTATAATAATGCTCCAGGCCAAAAACTCGGAGTCATTACCAATCATTCACCCAAGCACCTGAGCTTATACCATTGGGGCTTATTACCCTCTTGGGCTCAGGATCCTCGTATGGCTTTTAAAATGATAAATGCCAGAGGGGAGACTATTCAAGAAAAACCAGCATTTAAAGAAGCATTCTCCTCCAAAAGATGTTTGGTACCAGCCGATGGGTTTTACGAGTGGAAGAAGCATGGAAAGCAAAACATTCCCCATTATATCTGTTTAAAATCGAAAGAAATGTTTGCTTTTGCGGGTTTGTGGGAAGAGTGGAAAGATGCAGAAGGAAGAATAAAAAACACCTTTACTATCGTTACTACAGCATCCAATGAAATCATGAAACCATTACATGCAAGAATGCCTGTCATATTACCTCCTCATTTGGAAAAAGAATGGGTTGAAAATCAAAATACAAAAGACTTACAAAAGATGATTCAGCCATTTGACTCTTTAAAAATGGAAGCTTTCGAAGTGAATACCAGAATCAACAAAGTGGAAAATGAGGATTCAGATTTAATTCTGCCTTTTCAAAACAATAAACAGATTTCTTTATTTGATGAAGACTAAACCTAATTGCCAAGCCTTAATATTCTATAAGCACCTTTAATAACAATAATAAATACTAGAGTCCCAATCACCAAGTCTGGAATACTCGATTGCAGCCAATAAACTAATCCTCCAGCCAAAATCACCCCTAAATTAATAATGATATCATTGGAAGTAAAAATCATACTTGCTTGCATATGTGCTTCTTTGCTCTTGGATTTTTGTAATAAAAACAAACTGACTGTATTTGCCAATAATGCTATGAAAGAAATGGAAATCATCATACGAAAATCGGGAGATAATTCTGGATAAATAAACCTCCTCATCACTTCAAACAAACCTACACTAGCTAAGGTAATTTGCAAATAACCTGCTACTCGTGCCACTCTCTTTTTAATTATTATTGAGGAACCAACAACAAGAAGGCTAAGCCCATATACCAAAGAATCAGCTAGCATATCTAAACTATCAGCAACCAAACCCATGGATCTGGAAATAAACCCAGTAACCATCTCTATAATAAAAAAGCCAAAATTAATAATCAAAACGGCCCAAAGCAATTTCCTTTGCTGCTTTTGGTCATGGACTTTTTCTATGCTTTCCCCATTGAATTCAACCGTGTTTAGCCTTTTCCCTCCAAGGTTTAAATCCAATATTCCTTGCTCTATTTTCTCTAGATCTTCAAAATGAATAACCTCAAGTCTACGTTTTGGAATATCAAAATTCAAACATTGGATTCCAGAAATAGATTCCAATTTCATACGGATTAAAGCCTCCTCTGAAGGACAATCCATTTGACTAACCTCAAAAGTTGTTTTCTGCATAAATATATTATTGATTTTACAATGATACTAAAATACCCTTTCCATGAAAGTTTTAAAAATCATTTTAATATTCTATATTTGTTTTGGATCAAAATCATCAACAAAACCTCATAAAATGAAAACTATACTTCAATATAAAAACACAAAGTACTCCTTCATTTTTTTAGTTTTGTTCTATTTAGTGCCCAATTTAGGAGTAGGTCAAACCAATGATAGCATACCAGCTATTAAACCCATACCCATATCAGAAATTACCTTTAAGTATGAAAGCTTATTAAAATCACTGGAAAAAATCCGTGAAAATTCCAAGCGACCCTCATTCGTGATTGAACTAGATACAAATTATCAGAAATATATTTTCGCTATTGATAGCCTGAGTACCAAGGTGATAAAAGATAGCAGCAGATATACACTTCAAAGAATTAATAATTTAATTGGCGAGTGGAATGGATATAGCCTTCGAATACATAACTGGCAAACGGATGTAAGTAGGCATGCACAACTATTGGAAGTCAATTTAGATTCTCTTGAATATAAAAAAAGCGTATGGCTCAAAAGCTTGAAATATGCCGATGAAAAAGAAGCTCCACAGGAAATTCAAAACAGATTAAAATCGGCTATTGATAGTACACAAATGATTGATGATGAAGTATCTGAGATAAACGATCATATGATACGTCTTCAAGATAAACTCATCTATGCACAAAACCAGGTGAGCAAAGTCATTGACTATCTAGAAATAGAGAAATCAAATTATCAAGGTCGTTTATTTATTCTCGATAGCCCTCCCCTATGGAACTACCAATCGGAGAAATCGGTTGAGGATTATTTTGCAGAAATAAAAGCCAATTGGGCAGACCAACAAAGGATACTCAAAATTTTTTATGCTGCATATACATGGCAATTCATTATTCATCTTTTTTCTTTCATTATCCTGATTATCGTATTTCTATATTTTAGAAAAACCTATTCCACCACAGAATTCCCTGGAAATGATCATCGAATAAAACTAGCCATTACCACTATTAATCATCCTATAATATGTGCCTTCGCATTAGCTTTGATGCTCAGCATCTATTTCTATGAAGGAGGTCCAGTAGTGTTTTTTAGTTTCGTTACCTTATTAGCTGCCATACCGGTCATCATCTTATTTCCTAAATATGTTAGAATCGAGAACAAATGGGTGCTCTATGTGGTTTTAGCCGTATTCTTGACCAATGAAATACAAGAGTTCCTGATCGTAAACCCATTAACTAATAGGATATTTCAATTAATCAAAGCCTTTGCCCTTGGTTTTGTTTTATACAAAGCCCATCAAAGCCAGATAAAGAGTAAGGAACATGTGATAGGAAATCCTTATTGGAAAAAAGCAATCTTGTTTTTAGCTCCCCTATTTATGTTATTAATTCTTTCATCTATACTTGCCAATATTGCAGGTGCCTATCAGCTTTCAGAATTATTAGTGAATGGGGTTTTAGATACAACTACTTACGCCTTGATTTTCTTTGTTTTTGGTGCAGTATTCTCTAGTGTTTTGGTAATCCTTCTAAGATCTAAATATGTAAGTTCCATAAAAGTATTTTCACATAAAAACTTGAAATTCGAATCTAGAATTAGCGGATTGATCTTTCTATATATTGCCTTTTTATGGATAAAGATAGTGTTTGGGGCCTTTCACCTCCTCAAACCAATGATAGATGCTTATGAGGCTTTCCTAGACTTGTTTTGGCAAATTGGAGGAGTAAAGATATCGGTAGGGGGAATTATGTCATTTGTCATTATTCTTGCTGGAACTTTCATACTTGCTCGCCTGGTAAAGGAATTGATCAACGATAATGTATTCCCCATTCGTAATTCAACCAGAGGATTGCCAAATGCCTTCTCCATGGTCATCAGATATATGATAGTGGTATTGGGAGTTTATGTGGCCTTATCGGCTGCGGGCATCAACCTGTCTGAATTTGGTTTAATGGCTGGTGCACTTGGTGTGGGTTTGGGGTTTGGTTTACAAAACATCCTCCATAATTTAGTATCGGGCTTAATTGTAAGCTTCGAAAGACCTATTCATGTTGGCGACACTGTAGAAGTTGATAAGCTTCATGGTACTGTTACTGAAATTGGAGTTCGAAGCAGTAAGATTCGTACTTTCGAGGGCTCAGAGGTGATATTACCCAATGGAGATTTGTTGAGCAAACAAGTCATCAACTGGACGCTCACCGATCAAAAGCGAAGACTAGAAATTAATATCAGAACCTCTTTTGATGCCAATCCACATGAGGTTATTGAACTATTGAAGAAAGAAATTTCATTACATCCGAACGTAAATCCAGAACCTAATCCTCTATGCTTATTTGAAGGATATGGCGATTCGGCCTTGAATTTTAGAATCTTGTTTTGGGTTCAATACAATGTAGGCTTATCTACCAAAAGCGATGTCGCTTTAGGTATTTATGATAAACTCAAAGAAAAGAAAATTGAAGCTCCTATTCATCAGCAACGCTTGATTTATCAGGATAGATTTCCTGATCATGGTCATCCCATGTAGTGTTTAATGATGATGGCTATGGCTCACAAGCCCAAATGTAAATTGATTGCGGCTTTTATATATTTCACCAGCCCTAACAGTAATACAAGGAAAGTTGTCATGATTTGGAGCATCAGGAAAATGCTGTGGCTCCAAACAAAAAGCACCATGTCTAATCAATGGTTTTCCATTTCTTCCCATTTCACTTCCATCAAAATGATTACTGGTATATAAGACAACGCCAGGCTGATCGGTAACTAGATCTAGAGTGCGACCACTCTTCTCGTCTACTGCTTTTGATGAAATTCCAAAAACACCATATGCTTTATTGATGATATATACTCTATCAATTCCCTCTTTCATCCCTTTTAAAGCCTCCCCTAGTTTGGCTCCTCTACTGAAATTATAGGGTGTTCCTAGCACATAATCAATCTGACCATCTGGAATCATTTCCCCATCCACATGAAGTGCTTTTTGGGCATTCATCATCACTAGAGTATCATAGATATTATCGTCTTCATTGGACATATTAAAATAAGAATGGGAAGAAAGATTAATGATGGTGTCTTTATCTGTAGTGGCATCAAA
Source organism: Lentimicrobium sp. L6 (assembly GCF_013166655.1). Classification (NCBI taxonomy): domain Bacteria; kingdom Pseudomonadati; phylum Bacteroidota; class Bacteroidia; order Bacteroidales; family Lentimicrobiaceae; genus Lentimicrobium; species Lentimicrobium sp. L6. The sequence goes on along the minus strand of NZ_JABKCA010000039.1, from coordinate 38,453 downwards.
ATAGATCAATAATTGATTCTTATTATTGAGGATATAGGTGGTTTTAAACATTCTATTACCTGGATATCCACCTTCACCATCTGCTGCTAAAAATGTTAAAACCAATTTCACAGAATCTGTTCGTTTCTCCAATTCTGCGGTCCATGTTTTTTTTCCTAGACCTGCAGCTCCACCATGCAGACTATGCTTTGCTCCATTATTATCTAAGGAGAAATCCCTATCATCAATTGTAAAATGACCCAAAGATATTCTCCCAGCTGTTGGCCCAACAATGGCACCCAGAGAGCTTTCATCTTTTTCATATCCTTCTAAATTGTCCTTACCTAGAACAATATTCTTTAAAAACCCCTCCTCATCTGGCGTGATTATGCTTTCTATAATACCTCCATAAGTAAGTATTTTAATGGTAATCTTATGGTCGTTGGAAAGTTCAATGATGTCGACATTACTGCCGTTTGAGAGTGTTCCGTAGTGTTTGCGAGTGATATTCATAGTCTTTTTTTGAAATGTAACTGTAACAAAAGTAAATATACTTCCGTCACATGGAAAACAACAAAATTATTAAAACAATAATTATGAAGACAAAAATGATACAATTTTTTATTTTAAGCCTGATAGTTCTTTTCCCATTTCTATCAGAAGCTCAAGATGCAAATATAAGCGAACGCACACCAGAACAAAACTTCACTGGTCTTATAGTAGGTGGATATTATAAAATCTATTTAATGAATGGCGATCCAAAATTAGTGATTCATGCTAAGCCTAGCGTTGCTGAAAAAGTTAAAACAGAAGTTAGAAATGGTGTTCTTGAGATTTCAAACCGTCCCATCAGACAAAGTAATCCCATCAGAATAGATATTTATAGTGATTATATTTCTGATTTCGATATCAGTGGTGCGGTGATAGTCGTTTCGGAGGAGCCTCAAAAACCAGAGCATATAAACTTCGAAGTGAGTGGTGCTGCACAAGTAAACCTAGAAGTAGAAACAGGTCATATAGATGGACAAGTAAGTGGAGCTAGCATCTTAGAATTGAGTGGAAAAGCAAAATCCATTAGCTGTAAAGCCAGTGGCGCATCTATTTTGAAGACTTCTCTTTTGCAAGCTGAAAGTAGCGATATCGTGGTCTCAGGTGCTGCTGGTGTTTTAGTAACCGACAAGCGTACCGAGATTCCTGAAGACAGAGAAGTAAATTATGATAATGAAATACAAGCTACCGATGAAGATGGCGAAAAAACAACCTATGGAGTTACTTATGATGGTTCTACTGCAAGAGCAAAATTCTTAGGAATTAAGGTAAATGTAGACGAAGATGATGAGACTGGTGAAGTAACAGTGGGTAGTCACAAATGGGTTTATGATAGTGAGGGTGAAGTAACCCATAAGCGAATTCGTCACAATAGATTTAATGGCCATTGGGGTGGAGTTGGTATAGGAATCAATGGGTATGTAAACGATAAATATTACTATTCACTACCTGAGGAGTATGAATATCTAGATCTTTTATGGCAAAAATCAATAAATGTAGATTTGAATATCTATGAGCAAAATATAAATCTCTCAGAAAATAGAAACTTCGGGTTAGTCACTGGAATTGGATATTCCATCCATAATTATAGCTTTACCAAATCCTTTACCGTCATGCAAGATTCTACCTATTTTGTTGGTGCCTATAACAAAGGAGTTAATGTTCGCAAAAGCAAAATCGTCACCAATTTCATTACCATTCCAGTTTTATTCGAATTCCAAGATAAAAATCCAAGTCCTTTAACAAAGCATCGCTGGCATGTAAGCCTTGGAGCTATTTTTGGCGTTCGTGTTCATGCCCATCAGAAAACCTATTTCAACGAAAACAACAAAGACTATAATTTAGTTCATGCAGTAAGTGGCGATGTAATAGCTACAGCTACTTCACCATCTTATAACAAAGCAAAAGTTCACGACAACTTCTATATGCGTCCTTTTAAAATGGATGCCAGTTTAAGAGTGGGTTGGGGATGGATTAATTTATATGCGAATGTATCCTTAACAGAAATGTTCAACTCAAGTAAAGGCCCAAAACTTTATCCTTTCTCAGTTGGAATTATGTTAGTGAGTTGGTAAAACATCTTGATTATTGATCATACCTTTTGAAGACCCAATGCTATTATAGTGTTGGGTTTTTCTATTAACCTTAATATGATTAAAGAGATATTCTTATATGTAATTGTTCTTATCTTTGCCACGAGATAATATAATGATACCAAATGATGAAGAAACCTATATTGGCTTTTACCGCCTTATTGATTGCGCTTACTTTTCTAAATTCTTGTAGCACTGTTCCAGTAACAGGTCGTTCCCAGTTAAATATGATTCCATCTAGTGAAATGCTATCTATGAGCTTTCAGCAATATGACCAATTTTTGGCTGAAAATCAAGCCAGTCAGGACCAAGCTAATGCACAAATGGTAAAACGAGTAGGCCAAAAAATACAAGCCGCTGTGGAACAATATCTACAACAAAATGGCTATGCTGATTTATTAGAAGGCTACGAGTGGGAGTTTAATTTGGTAGATAACGAACAAGTAAATGCTTGGTGTATGCCAGGCGGAAAAGTAGTAGTGTACACCGGAATCCTTCCTATTACTAAAGATGAGACTGGATTAGCGGTGGTCATGGGTCACGAAATTGCTCACGCTGTAGCTGAACATGGTAACGAAAGAATGAGCCAACAATTAATGCAACAAGCTGGGGCAACTGGCCTAATGCTAGCACTAAGCGAAAAACCAGCCGAAACACAAATGATTTGGTCCACAGTATATGGCTATGGAAGCCAATACGCGGTGATGCTTCCATATAGTAGAACTCATGAAAGCGAAGCCGATCATTTGGGATTGATATTTATGTCCATGGCAGGATATAATCCACAAGAAGCACCAGCTTTTTGGGAAAGAATGTCATCAGTTGGTGGAGCAAAACCACCAGAAATATTAAGTACCCACCCCAGCGATGATACCAGAATCAGCAATTTGAATAAATGGATGCCTGAAGCCATGACCTATTATAATAAATCGGGCGGAACAAGTACTGGAGTGAATAGCAATACCAGTGGTTCGAATAATTCAAATAACTCAGAAACAAATGGAAAACCAGTTCAAATTATTCGTAAAAAATAGAATATGAAGAAACTTCTTCTAGCCATTTTATTATTGGGTATGGCTCCCTTAGCAAATTCGCAAATATTGATCTCATTGCTTTTAGGGGATAAACTAAACTCCGGTGGTATAGAGTTTGGACTAGAGGGAGGTATTAATTGGTCGAAAATTAATGGCTTTGAATCCCATAAATACAATAGAGCATTAAATCTTGGCTTTTACTTCGATATAAGATTAAAAAAGCAATGGAGCTTAAACACAGGAATATTGGTGAAATCCAAGTTGGGAACAGCAAAACTCAGTGCGCATGATTTAGAAGTTTTAGAAGCTCCTACTTATGACTCCATAGGGAATTATGCTCAAGTGATTAATTATTTTATCCTTCCTGTTTTAATTAAATATAAATTTAAGAACCACATGTATGTGGAGCTTGGAGCTCAAGGAGGATTAATGTATAGTGCTTGGACAGAGTTTATTCGCAAATCGGATAATTCTGATGTCAGCATTCGAAATTTTAATGAAGAAAAAATCAACAGAATAGATGCCGGAATGACCATTGGAGCAGGATATAGACTATTGAAGGGGAAAGGGTTTACTCTTGGTGCCAAATATTATCAAGGATTCACCAATGTATATAAAGGCAAATCTGGTTCTGTAAATAGTGGTTTCTTTTTAAAAGTGAATATCCCCATTGGTGCTGGTGATAAAGAAGATAAAAAAGTAGAAGAAAAGGGTTAAGACCTTAAATAAGAAGCCCCATTCACATCAATTATTCCACCGGTAAGGTAATCAGTACCTTCGGATGCCAGAAAAGCTATAGTTTTGGCTATTTCCTCTGGTTTAGAGAATCTCGATAATGGACTTTGATTTTTATAGAAATCTGCATCTTCTCCATCTAATAAATACTGTACCATTTCGGTTTCTATAAAACCTGGAGCCACCGCATAAACAAATACATTTTTGTTTCCTAAAGCTTTGGCCATGGACTGGCTCACTGAGTTTAAACCTGCTTTTGCTGCACCATAGGCTGTAGCTGTGGGCTCACCTCTAAAAGCGCCTCTACTGGTGATGTTTATGATTTTTCCGCCTCCATTCTTAATCATATATGGCGTGGCGGCATAAGAAATATGAGCAGGTGCCAAAAGACAAATATTGATGGTCCGCTCCCAAACATCCATCCAAGATTCTAGGTCGGTTTCTTCTTGGGGATGCTCTTCATAAATACCTGCATTGTTGATTATGATATCGATGTTTCCAAATGCATTTATCACTTGTTCTACCAGTTCAACTCCAGCTTCTTTTCTCACCAAATCTGCTTGAAATAATTGATGGTTTTCACCAGATAATGAACCTATAACAGCCTCCGCCTTTTCTTTGTTTTGATTATAATGCAAAGCTACTCTAGCTCCAGCATTGGCAAATAATTGAGCGGCAGCAGCTCCAACACCTTTACTTGCTCCTGTAATTAAGACCGTTTTGTTTTGAAAATTGAAATTCATGATATCTGTATTTATGGGCTAATGTCGCCATTATTCATCAATTAGAAATAGTAGAGATATATTTATTTTCTGCTTTGATAACTGAAGCAAATAATAACCTTTATGATTCTGGAATGGAATTTCGCCTCTTCCACCTTCTATAAAGACTTCTCCTTCTCGAATATATTGTCCTTGAAGATTATAAATCTTAAAACCCATAGCTCCTGATATTTCAGAAGAAATAAATATTTGCTTATTGGAATAGTATATTTGAAATACTTCTTCCTTTATTTCAGGAATGTCATCGAATGCCTTTATCACAAAGCTCTGCCTCTTTCCCAAATGGCAGCTATTTGCTGGCCTCACCATAATACTATCTCCTTCATTAAAATTAAAGGCAAATTGTAAATCTACAGCATCCTCCCAAAATGAGGAATCAACAAAAGAAACACCCGGTGGCAATACCCAATAAAAACGATTGGCATTTTCATAATCCATCACCTGAAAAGTATAAATGGAATCTTTGAGCAATTCGCCCTCTGGTCCATCTAACCAGCCTTCTGCTCCCAGAGAATCAAAACAAAGGGGCATATTAGAATAATTATACCAAACATAGCCTTGTAGATTTATATTCTCGGTATAAGCAGAAGTATCCATTAAATAATCTTGTGTATAATCCTCATATACATAAGGAACAATGCCAATAGAATCGAGCCAATCACCTAAATCATTGCCTTCACTTTCTTTACTTGCAAAAATGGGTAAAAATTTGATTTGAGTATTCTGATTGCCCAAAAAACTCATTCTTCTCAATTGGTGATAGAAATAGTAAAGATTCAAGCTTCCATCCTCCAAAGCGGGTTTATAAATGGCTCCCAGAATTCTATCAATGATACCCTGCTCCATTTTATCAGCCAAAACTTCTGCATGATATTCATTTATCCAACCAATATATATTTCAGTACTTACGACACTTGGCACTTCTGTTAAACTGGTATCAGCAAGTATTCCTGCTATAGAATCGATTTTCACCATTTCATCCATAGCAAACTCGAAAGCACCAATACTATCGCAGCTATAAGAATTAGGCTCTAGGTAATAATCACAATAATAGCCTTCATAAATTCCAGCATTATAAGACTTCCAAAACTCAAACTCCAAATTATAGGAATCTAGTCGTTCAATGGAATCTACAATTTCTAAACTTTGGTATTTCTGGTGTATTCTATCGAAGAACTTGGAGGATTGCCCAATGCAGCCCACCTTCATATCATAATTCTCATGCGCTCGTCTCACAAAACTTCGTAAAGCATCCACAGCATCAGGATTACTTCCCAATGGAACCTGAGAAAGTCCATAAAGAATTAGGTAATTAAAACCACAGTTTTGGGCATAATTGAATAATTCTTGCTCTGCTACGGAATCACCTAATAGGATCTCTGAGCTATCGGCTGAAAAGAAATTGTCGATATACATGGCCTTTATTAAGGTATCTGAAGACAGAGTTTGCAAACCTTGCTTTAATATAGAATTTACCTCATTTGCCAATAGGCTTAGAGGAAAAAGCAAGGACAATACAATAATGATGAGTATTTTAAGTTTTTTTAGCAATTGTTCAAATTTAAGTTTTATTGGTATTTCAAATATAGTATAAATCAAGCTCTAAATGAATGTTTTTGCATCATGCTTATCAACAGAAGCCTTTTGAAAACTAGTATTAGGGGCCTTTAATAGTAATGAAAATTATTGCTTTATTTGCCAGATTACGAGAAGTCTTGCTCCAAGTAATCGCACTTAATCAGCTGAACAACACCGATTTTGTGGTTTAAAAAATAATATTACTTTTGCAGCCCGATTTTTTAAAACGGATTTATGATAAGAAGAAAATATTTTTATAATCAAAAAACACTCTCTTATGAAAGAGTAAAACCAAGCGCAAAGCGATTTTTTATGCAAGCAGGATTGGTTTTAGGATTGAGTGTTGTTTTGGCCATTGTTTTCACTTGGACATACTCTCTAAACTTTGATACTCCGGAGGAGGCCCAATTAAAATCACAGAATAATAAACTAGAAACTCAACTCTATGTATATGGACAGAAGTTGGATAGTATTCATGGTTATTTGAGTCAGGTAGAAAAACGAGACGAGGACTTATATAGAGTTTTATTAGGTGAAAAACCTTTGGAAGAGGAAATCAGACTTGCTGGTATTGGAGGTTCTGAAAGTTTTACTTTTAATGAAGACCAATTTATCTCACTATTAGACATGGATAAAGCTCAAGCTCGTGTGGCTGTTCAAAAGTCCTCATTAGATGAGTTGACTTATAAAGCCAATAAACTAGCTGGAGAAATAGTAAGCAGACCAAAAATCACTCCTATTCGCAAAAGCGATATTGTAAGGTTTACTAGCGGTTTTGGCTATAGAAATCATCCAATATATCACATCAGGAAATTCCACGAAGGAATTGACATCACCGCCAGAAGAGGTACCCCTGTTTATGCAGCTTCAGCTGGACGAGTAGTTATTGCAGGTAATATGAAAGATGGTTATGGGAATAAGATTGTGATTGATCATGGAAATGGATATCGCACCTTATACGGTCACCTCAACAAGATTAATGTAAAATTTGGCCAAGAAGTAAAACTAGCTACTAAAATTGGTGAGGTAGGAAATACAGGTGGCTCCATTTCTGCACACTTACATTATGAGGTTCAAAAAGACAGGAGGGTCGTCGACCCTGTTCCTTATTTATATGAGCATTTTAGCGATGAGGAATTCGATGACTTGGTGAGTTTGGGAAAATAAGCTCAAATACATAAGATTTTATAAGAGTTGGGGGTTTCTCTGGCTCTTTCTGTTTTAGAATATTACCATATCTTCAGATTTACAAGTGATACAGATCATTTGAGTAAGTTTACATTTGTCCGAATTTGTATTTAAATCTTTTAAATAATATTGGATTAATATTCTCTTAATCAAGTATTCCACAAATAGTGTATCTTTGCAGCAAATAATAACACATCCGTTTCTATGACGGACAATTTAATACCGTAAATATCCCCCTCTCGAATTTCCGGACTCATATCTAAGATTGCCCTTCATTTCACGGAAAAATAGAATACATATCATTTCGCTATTATTTATAAATTTGATGAATAACAAGCACATATAAATAGCGGAATAAAATTAACGAATAATGAAGAATAAAAACAATAACACAATAGAAAAAAACATACTAAAAGAATTTGCTAATAATCCATTTAGTGCGTTCAATTACAAGCAGATGTCTAAAAGATTAGGGATTAAAGATACGGCTGGAAAAATGCAAGTATTAAACCTAATCCTCAGCTTTTTTGAGCAGAAAATAATTGTAGAATCCAAAAGAGGGAAGTTTCAAATTTCTCCAAAATATATTACTACCCACGGGCAAAAACAGACTAAAATCACTGGAAAAGTAGATATGCAATCTACCGGAAAGGCCTATATCATAAATGATGAAGGCGGTGACGATATTTCTATTTCGGCAGGAAATACCAAAAATGCACTTCATGGCGATAAGGTGAAGGTTTTCATCTTTCCAAAACGAAAAGCTCGCAAGTTAGAAGGACAAATAGTAGAAGTATTAGAGCGAGGTAAAAATAAATTTGTAGGTTCTATAGATGTATCTAAAAACTATGCATTTGTTATACCAGACGATCCTAAAATCCATGTAGATTTCTTTATCGGAAAAGAACATTTGAATAAGGCTAAAAATGGCCAAAAAGTTATCGTTGAATTGCTCGAATGGCCTGAGCATGCTCGTAATCCATTTGCTAAAGTAACTCAAGTTCTTGGAGAGCCAGGCGATCATAAGGTGGAAATTGAAAGCATCGTTTTCGATTATAATTTCGAGAGTGAGTTCCCAGCTAATGTGGAAGCCGATGCCGCCAAAATCCCTAATGAAGTAGACAAGGCCGAGATTAAGAAACGTAAAGACCTTAGAGATACTTTTACCATCACCATTGACCCTTACGATGCTAAGGATTTTGATGATGCTATTTCTTTGAAGAAGTTGAAAGATGGACTCTGGGAAGTTGGTGTACATATTGCCGATGTGAGTCATTTTGTAAGACCAGGAAGCGCCATAGAAGAGGAGGCTTATAAACGAGCTACTTCTATTTATTTGGTGGATAGAGTTATTCCTATGCTTCCAGAGAAGCTTTCTAATCAGGTTTGTTCCTTACGTCCTCACGAGGAGAAACTGGCATTTTCTGCTATTTTCACCATGAATGAGGAAGCTGAAATTAAGTCAGAGTGGTTTGGAAAAACAGTAATAAAATCTGACCACAGATATAGCTATGAGGATGCCCAGCAAATTATAGAAGGCGGAGAAGGTCCTTTCCCAGAAGAAATTTTGAAGATGAACGAGTTATCAACTAAGTTGAGGGACAAGCGCTTTAAAAGAGGTAGCATTAGGTTCCATTCCACCGAGGTGAAGTTTAAGTTGGACGAGAAAAGCAATCCCATAGGCGTTTATGTAAAAGAGCAAAAAGAAGCTCATAAGCTTATTGAGGATTTCATGCTATTGGCCAACCAAAAAGTGGCTGAGCTTATAGGTAAAGTGGATGGTAAGCACAAGGCCAAAACCTTTGTTTATCGTGTTCACGATGAGCCAGATCCAGAAAAGCTAAATACCTTCGCCAGATTTGTGAGCAAGTTAGGCTATAATCTGAAATTGAATAACCGGGAAGACGTGGTGAATTCCTATAATCAGCTTTTTAAAGATATAGAAGGCAAAGGTGAAAAGAATATGATTGAAACCATTGCCATCAGAACCATGTCGAAGGCTTATTATTCCACCAATAATATTGGTCACTATGGCTTGTCCTTCCCCTATTACTCTCATTTTACCTCTCCTATTCGTCGTTATCCCGATTTAATGGTGCATAGATTATTGCAGCATTATTTGCAAAATGGAAACGATATGTCGGCAGTGGATTACGAAGAGAAATGTAAGCACTCCTCCGAAATGGAACGCAATGCAGCTATGGCCGAAAGAGCTAGTGTGAAATATATGCAGGCCGTTTATATGGCCGATAAGGTTGGACAAGAGTTCGACGGTGTCATTAGTGGAGTGAGTAAATGGGGTGTTTATGTGGAAATTCAAGAATCTAAAGTAGAAGGAATGGTTCGTATGAAAGATATGGACGATGATTTCTATTTCTTAGATGAAGAAAACTATCAGGTGATTGGTCAACGACATGGTAAAGCCATAAAGCTAGGAGACCCTGTTCGTATTCAGGTAAAAGCCATTCATGTTCAGAAAAAGCAATTGGATTTCGTGATGGTGAATGACTGAATATAATTAAGAACATAAATATTAAACTATCATCCGCAGGTTTCTATGATTCCTGCGGATTTTTTTTATTCAATAATATATTCAAAATTCAGACATTTTTTTATTTTTGTGTGCCTTTATAGTGGATAAAATGAAACTCAAAAAATTCATACTCTTATTCCTCATTTGTTTGAGCATAACTGTTTCTGCCAAGGGGAAATGGAATCTTGGCGTGGGCAGTACCTTTGGATATAATCCTACTGAACTATATATTTGGGATTATTCTGTGGAAAAGACCTTTTCAAGTGGCCTATATGTGAAACTAGGATATGAGTGGACTTTGTTTAAAAACTTTGGCATTGGTGTGTTTCCAGGTTTTCAACAACATTACGATGAGGTGGGGATTAATAATATAAATGTCGAAATCTTTAGTTATAATTTTGATTTGCCTGTCGAAATCTATTATCACTTTTATAATGATTGGAGTGTTTATGCGGGAGTATCACTTCAAGACTATAGAGTTATGGAAGAGTTTGCATTAGAGAGAAGTTATAATGCCCGCTTGAATCTAAATTTGGGATTATCCTATTATTTTAATCCTCATTGGTCCATGGAGATTGGATTTTCTACCATTCTCAGCGATCAGCGAGATGCTTTTCTACTTCGCAATTATCCCAATCACCTGATTGTAGGTATGAGGTATCGTTTCAATTTAAAGAGAGGATTGAACAATGATAAATAGATTTTATGCTGCAATTTTTACCTTGATACTTCTTTTGAGTTTCTCCTGCTCAAAGTATAAGGTTAATACCGAAACCAATATTGATATTGAAAACCTAAGTATAGATAATATAGAAACTCAGTTGGATATCATTCATATTACTGCCGATTCTGCTCCATTTGCCTATATGATGGCTTATCCTCATGAGGACATCGAGATAGATGCTGTTTTTAATATGTATTCCCAAGGGGATACCATCATTAGTCATAAAAATATTGAGCTGAAAATAAAGGGAACTTCCACCGTTTTCTATGATTTGAAAAGTCTGAAAATAAAATTCATTAAGAAAGTCAATAATCAAATTATTCCCATCATTCAAGTGGATAGTCCACTTCCGGGTCATCATCTAGAAGTTTTAAAAAAGATCAGCTTAAGAAACTCAGGCAACGATTTTCACGGGACTTTTATTAAAGACATTTCCTATACTGAATTGGCTATTCAGCTCGGACTCGACTTAGAATTGAGTTATTATAAACCAGTGCAAGTGTTTATTAATCATCAATACTACGGCCTTCTCAACCTTAGAACTGAAAAAGATGACAACAGCCTAGGAAAACTTCTTGATGTGGACAATGACGATATAAATATCCTAAAAATATCACATATAGGAGATGGACAAGAAATCATTGGTTTTAGTAGTGGAGATTCCCTCATTATTCAAAATTTTATTGATGCTGTAAAAAGAAATGATACTCCCTATTTACTGGAAAACATTGATCTCAAATGTTTTGCCGATTATATCATTTTCGAAGATTATATAGGAAATAGCGATTGGCCTTATAATAATGTTCAAATCTATAATGTAGGACCACAAGGAAAATTCAGGTTTTTCCTCTATGACTTAGATTTTGCCGCTGATAAAGACAAACTGTTTGTAGCAGAATCTTCCTATAATGGTTTTTTGAAACTTCTTTATGATGCACTTATACAAGATGCTCATTTTGTAGAATTACTCCAAAAAAGACAAGCCTATATTTATGAAAAAGCTACCGTGGAATTGTTTGATCACATCCTAGATATTAATGGGCATCGCATAGAAAAAGACATCATTTATAATATTGGAAAATACCAAACACCCACCAATGAAATCATGTGGTATTATGAACTACAAAGATTGAGTGAGAAGTTTGAAACTCGAAGAAAACTTTTTAAATGGTATTATCAATTGGATTAAATTTTCCATTCACCTCATGTTTTCAGAATGATTTTTATTAAGTATTTTGATTGAAATGGCTTCTTTATTCATCATAAACTCGATAATAATTGGTCTTTATGTACTATTATCGTGTTTACGTACAAATAAGTGTTCAAATATTAGAATGATTAGTTACATTTGCCGCCACAAAAACATCAAATAATACCAAATGTGATTCATTGGGAATTAAAGAATATAAAGTGAAGAAATACATCATTATAGGAGTACTAATCGCATTTAGTTTTCAAACATCGGCAAAAGGGAAATGGGATGTCGGTTTGGGAAGTGTTATCGGGTATAATACCAAAGAATTACAGCTTTGGAAATACACAGCAAAAAGCACTTTTTCCAGAGGCATCTATTTAAAATTTGGATATAAACTATCCCTTGGAAAGAAATTTTCCGTTAGTATTACACCTGGGGTTCAACAGCACCGCGATATTATTGAACTCAATGAAACCAAAGTGAGTGGTTATAGTTATAATTTCGATATTCCAATTGATATTCATTATTGCTTTCTACCCAAATGGAGTACTCATATCGGTTTCTCAATACAAGATTATAGAGCCCTAGAAGATGTGGCTTTAAACAAAAGTTATAATGCGAGATTAAATTTAAACTGTGGTTTTATTTATCATTTTAGTGAAATCTGGGCAATGGAATTAGCATATTCTAGGATTGTAAGCGACAAAATAGATTCTTTTCTATTTAGAAACTATACCAATCATGTTTGTTTGGGTGTTTGTATGAATCTTCAAATACTAAAAAAGAAAAATCATGACTAAACCAGTAATCATTATTAGCATACTCATTATGTTTTTATGCCTATTCTCATGCACAAAATACATAGTAAATGAAGAATATAGTATAGATCCAGCAGCTTTAACCATAGAAAATATTCAAACAGCTTTGAATGTGATTCACATAACTGCGGATACTGTTTTACTTGATTCCATGATGCATCATCCTTCTTCTGATGTGGAAATAGATGCTTTTTTTTCCTATTTCTCTCAAGACCAAAGTATAATAAAAGACAAAAAGATAGAACTCAAAATAAAAGGGACATCTACTGTTTTTTATCCTCTTAAAAGTCTGAAAGTAAAGTTTAAAAAGAAAGTGAATAACATATCCTCTCCCATTTTACAAGTTGATCAATTGCTGCCAAACCATTCAATTAATGAATTAAAAAAAATAAGCCTGAGGAATTCGGGAAACGATTTATATGGCACCTTTGTCAAAGACATCTCGTTTACTGATTTGGCCATCCAACTAGGTCTCGATTTGGAGTTAAGTTATCATCAACCTGTTCAAGTATTTCTGAATGAATCCTTCTATGGCCTCCTCAATTTGCGTACTGAAAAAGATGATAATAGTTTGGGAAAGCTCCTGAATGTGGATAATGATGAGGTGAACATTTTGAAGATATCACATATTAGAGACGGACAAGAAGTTTTAGAGTTTGGCAGTGGTAACGAGCAAATCATCAATAATTTAATAGAGGCTGTTCATACCAAGGATTCAGATTTTCTGCTGAACAATATAGATTTAAATTGCTTTGCAGATTATATCATTTTTGAGGATTTTATTGGCAATAGCGATTGGCCTTATAATAATGTGGAAATCTATAATGTGGGTCCCAATGGCAAATTTAGATTCTTCCTATATGATATGGACTTTGCAGCTAGTGCAGATAGACTTTTTGTGGACGAGACTGGCTATAATGGATTTCTTAAGAAATTATTCGATACCTTAAAAACCGATGCTGATTTTGCGACAAGTTTAAAGCGAAGACAAAAAGAAATTTATCATCAAGCCAGTCCAAATCTTTTTAAATCCATTGTGGAGAAGAATGCCAATAGAATAGAGGATGAGATCAAATATAATATGGCCAAATACGATATTCCTAGAGACCATATAGCTTGGTATTATGAACTGGAAAGATTGCAAGAGCAATTTGAAATGCGTTATCGCAATTTTGGAGATCATTATAAAATACACTAGTCTTTAGACTCCTTTTTCATCGAATTGTTCCAAAGACATTTTATCATATCTATCGTCATCAAAACAATATGAATTAATTATTCTTAAAACTCTTGCACAATTCATAAACTTCTTTTAAGTTTGTACCGAAAAACTAATATAGTCAGGAAATACGAATGAGCGACAAAACAAAAGATAAGATCTTAACAGTAGCCACCAAATTATTTGGTCGTTATGGGTTTAATAAAACATCCATGGATGAAATTGCCAAAATTGCTCGTAAAGCTAAAGGCTCGCTATATTATCATTTTCATAGTAAGGAAATCTTATTTACAGAGGTGGTTAAAAGAGAGTTAACTAATCTTCAAACCATCTTGAATAAGATCAGTCAGAACAAAGAAATGCTGGCAGTTGATAAACTCAAGCAGTATATTGTGGTGAGGATGGATACCATTGCTAATGCTGTAAACTATAATGAAACAGTGCGTGCTGATTTTTTTGAGCATTACGATTTTATTGATGATTTAAGAGAAAATATTGACAATTGGGAAAAAGCTCAGCTCAGAATCATTATTGAACAAGGGATTCAAGAAGGGGTGTTTAAAAACCCTTCAGACTTTGATGTGGCTTTAGATACCATCATCATGCTGCTTAAAGGAATGGAACTCACTTATTTCTTGAAAGACAATCCAAGAAAGACGAATCCACCTTTGGAAAAAGTTGCAGAAATATTAATTAACGGGGTAACTCGTTAATTTTTTTATTCATGATTTGACTAATAAACGATTTAAGTATAATCAAACCATTTCAACTCTGAGTCTGTTCAGGATAATTAATAATTAATACACAAATACGATGAAAATATCACCATGCATATTACGATACTTCGTCTTAGGGGTCTTTTCTACAATCATTCTTTTAGGAAGTCAATCCTGCAGTAAATTATTCGAGTACAGCCCCTATGATGCCAATGTGGAAAATGATCAGCTAAATACCAATGAGATTCAGCTACAGGGTATCAGTAATCAATTCAAATCCCCTTCAGAATTTTCTTTTGGGGTAATTGCCGATGTACATTATCATTATACCAGTTTGGCCAGCATTGTGAAACAAATCAATAATGATGATGAAATCGACTTTGTGATTATCGCTGGAGATATTTCTGATCAAGCCCTATTGACGGAGTATGAGCTTTTTTATTCTGTGATGAAAGACCTAAACAAGCCCTATTAAAACCTCATAGGGAATCACGATTATAATGCCAATGGAGAGAAAATATATGCACAAATGTTTGGAGAAACCAATTATGATTTTGTTTTTCAGAACTCCCATTTCATCATGTTCGATGATGTATTTTGGGAAAGCAATAGAACACCAGATTTTGATTGGCTAGCATCCAAATTACAAGAAAAAAACCAATATGAACATCAATTTGTAATTGCTCACATTCCTCCTTTTGGTGACCAGTTTGATGAAGATTCAGAGGCGAAGTATGCAAAAATAATGGCAGACAACAATGTTTCTCTATCCATACACGGTCATACGCATTCTTACCTCTCTAGAGATTATTATAAGGATGGTATTCCCTATTTGGTGGTTCCATGGCCCAAGAATACAGAATATGCTAAAATATCTGTAAATCAAGAAACCATTATTTACAGAATAGAAAATGCTAATTGAGAAGGTCTCAAATATGAGTTAAATATTGAGCAAATTTAGTAGTTGATAAAGCAAATGATAGTTCTTAAGTAGCTCCATAAATTTAGCTTTTACAGCATAGAAAGTGGGCCTTTCGACTCCGATCAAGGACCACTGAATACAGCAATGTAAAACATGAAAAAAATCATATTCATCCTTATGAGTTTTCTTCTTTTGACCACTGATTTATGGTCACAGAATAAAGCAGAAAGCCAAGAGCATCACTGGATAATTCCTGACTATGCTAAGGTCCAATTTGCAGGGAATATAGGCTATTTTTCAGGAGGTTTTGCTTATCAATTATTCAAGAAAAAACTACAGACGGAGTTTATTTATGGATATGTGCCTAAAAAATTTGCCCATACAGAAATACATACCTTAAACTTAAAAAACACTTTTCCACTCTTACGAAAACAATATTTAGGTTTGGAGTTTACTCCCTACTTGGGTTTTACCTTTAGTTACGAAACCGGAAGAAATTCATTTGTGGAACTCCCCTGCCAATACCCAAGTGGATATTATTCTCCCAATGCCTTTCATCTTTGCTTTCTAGCTGGAGTTTCTGCCAAGAAAAACCTCAATCCTAAGTATTTCATTAAAGGAATAGAATGCTATGCTGAAGTGGTTTCGGTGGATTC
Source organism: Lentimicrobium sp. L6 (assembly GCF_013166655.1). Lineage (NCBI taxonomy): Bacteria > Pseudomonadati > Bacteroidota > Bacteroidia > Bacteroidales > Lentimicrobiaceae > Lentimicrobium > Lentimicrobium sp. L6. The sequence continues at coordinate 22,233 of NZ_JABKCA010000039.1, read as the reverse complement.
CTTTTTTTGGTATAAGCTCAATTCTCGACAGATTAAGCTATACCAAGTGGTGAGTTTGGCTTTGGGTGTAAATTTTTATTTCTAGTTTGGTTTTGGCCATTATTGCATAAATTGTAATGTCTAATCCCAATTTATTTACAGGAGTGTTTTGTAATGAAGGTTTAAAGATTCTCGAAAACAAACTATCTTTACACCAATAAACAAATCACAAACTCCATGTCAGAAAACATCCTCATCAAATATCACAAAACTCCATATGGAGAACTTATGCTAGGTTCCTACGAAGACCGATTATGTCTTTGTGATTGGAGATTCCGAAAAATGAGACCGCAGATTGACAAGAGGATTCTTACTCAGTTAAAAACCGACTATGAAGAAGGTAATAGCGAAGTTATTGAGAAAGCCATCATTCAGTTAGAGGAGTATTTTAGTGGAACAAGAACCCAATTCGACCTTCCTATTTTGCTAGTAGGCTCCGATTTTCAGAAGACAGTTTGGGAAGCGCTATTAGCCATCCCTTTCGGGGAAACCAACACCTATTTAGGATTATCCAAAGACTTAAACAACGAAAAAGCAATCAGAGCAGTAGCTACTGCCAACGGTGCCAATGCCATATCAATCATTGTTCCTTGCCATAGAATCATAGGCAGTGATGGGAAACTGGTAGGTTATGCCGGCGGCCTCTCAGCCAAAAAGAAACTCCTAAAACTAGAAGGCAGTTGGAACCCCTCTCAGTTGTCTTTGTTTTAGTTTCTTACAATGGTATAATGATTTAATGCTACAATAGTCTGGCTATTCTATCATTTCCTCATTCAATCATTTCCACCTTCTTATCTTCTCTCATTCCACCCTTACTTCACTTTACAATTCCTTACTAATCTTTACAAATCCTTAATTCTCTTTACGATTCTCCATAAAATGATATAATGATTGAATGATAAAATGGAACAAAAGCGAGCAACTATGCTTTACAACTCTTTACTATCCTTTGCAATTATCCTAAAACGAAAAGGTCTAATGTGAATGACAGGGAATAACAAATTCTCACAGATAAACAGAGATATTTTCAGCGCTACTCAACAATGAACCTTAATCATTGAACATCAAACATTGAATCTCCTCCACCTACCACTTGTAATTCAGTATTTTACTGACAATATTTTTATCTAGAAAATAGCAAGTATATTGTCCTAAATATTACATTTGCCGCAGACACAAACGTTAAAGTATTCACAATTTAAATGTAAGGGTTATGTTCAACAAAATGATAGCTGGAATGTTGCCTTATATGCCAAAGAAACTGGTATGGCTTTTTTCTAAGGAATATATTGCAGGTGAAACCATTGAGGAAGCCATTAAGTCGGCAAAAAAACTCAATGATGAAGGCATTCTAACAACTATTGATGTATTAGGTGAGTTCATTGAGAATCTTAATGAAGCTGAAGCTAATAAAAAAGAGTATTTAGAGGTAATTAAAGCTGCTGAGGCTGCTAAAATCCAAGGAAATTACTCCTTAAAACCTACTTCTTTCGGTTTATTGATTGATGCAGAAGTAGCTTACAAACATATCAGAGAGATTGTAGCTTATGCCGCCTCCTTCAATAACTTTGTGAGAGTAGATATGGAAGACAGTCCTTGTACTGATCTAGAAATTGATCTTTTCCGTAAATTAAAAGCAGAATTTCCTAAGAATACAGGATTGGTTTTACAAGCTTATATGAAACGTACTTTAGACGATATTAAAGGATTAGAAGATATTCATTCTAAAGACAATCCTATCAACTATCGAATTTGCAAAGGAATTTATGTAGAGCCTGCTGAAATAGCCTTTAAAGGTTATGATTTGGTGAACGATCATTATCTCAAGGATTTAGATTATATGATGCAAAAAGGAATGTATCCTGCCATTGCAACTCACGATAAGCCTTTGGTAGATGGAGCTTATAAATTAATTGAAAAATATAATTACAAACCAGACCAATACGAATTCCAGATGCTTTATGGTGTAACCCCAGCATTGCGTAAAAGCATTATGGATAAAGGCCACCGCATGAGAGTTTATGTACCATTTGGTAAAGAATGGTTTGGATATTCTACACGTAGATTAAAAGAAAATCCTAAAATGGCCATGCTGATCATTAAGGCTATTTTCTTTAAAGGATAAAAAGAAGATAAACACACAAAATATTTTCAACCCACTAGTTTTCTAGTGGGTTTTTTTATTAGAAATACTTTTTGAATTTAAGGTTGCATCTGTAAAACGTTTTTTATACATTTGGTGTTATATATTGTAAAACCATATCTCATGAAAAAAACTTTACTCTTTTTTTCCCTTATTTTTGGAATCATTTCCCTTTCTTCAGCTCAAATATCTAAAGAATCCTATCGGAAATATATGAAGAAACCGGTGGAGCCTAGTCAGAGTAAGGTGGATTATCCTAAGAGGGATATTAAGTTTCCAAATAATAATAACTCAAAAAACGATATTAGCCGGATTCATATAGGAAAATCACCTAATGCATTTTCTATATTAAATTCTGAGCAAAGGCCATTATCATTTGATTGGTTAAATAATACTAATGATCTTGCCCTCTTGATGGTATTTGAAGGCGATCCAGAATCATATTCTGAAATAAATCAAAAAGGAACTATAGTTTCAGCATATTCATTTGAAGGTGTAAGTTGGGATGAATCATTTTTAACACAGACTTCCAATTTTATTACCAATCCATCAGCCGTTTTCATCAATCCAAACGAAAGTGATGATCTTGAAGAATTCTATTCTCTTGTTGTTGGGCAAGATTCAATAAATGAACTATGGTCAAATACTGCATTTGTGTCCTCTCAAATTAATAATAATAATTACCAAGAAAACATATACAATTGGGAGGGTGATAACGATTGGGCTCGTTCCTCCATGACCTTTAAAGACGGTGAAGCCTATATATTTGGTCAAGATTTTGAGAGTATTGGAGCATATGGAAAAAACCAAATTCTTAAACATTATAGGGGAACTACCAATAACCCTGAAAATGGCTATGATTGGGAAATAAATACAGTTCAGCCTGATTGGCTTATTGATCCTGATGAAGGCTTTGCATATGCGCTATACACTACTTGGTCAGCATGGTCAAATGATGGGAGTATTGGTTATATGTGGATGATTGGAGTTACCAATGAGTCCTATGAATACGGAGTTTACCAACCACAAGTTTTTTATACTACAAATAAAGGTGAATCATGGAATGAAATAGAATTGAATTTGGAAGATCATTATGCATTAACTGAATATTTACAACCTTGGATTGATGAAAACGGAAACCCTGGCACTGTAAGGCCATCTTTTATTAACGGTGATAGGGATTTTCCAGGAATTGTCGACTATCAAGGTAAACTGCATATTGTTGCTAATGTTTATGGTTCAACAAAAGGAGATGTATTGAACCCAACTGATGGTAATTGGGTAGAAGATGATGCCTTAGGTGGTCATTTATTTGAATTTACAATCACTCCAAACGGACTACAAGATATTTTCTTTATTTCAAAGATAAAAACAAGAGTTTCAACCAACATGTTTGGCAATCTAGGATTCGATCATCGTTTACAAATGGGAAAAGAAAGAGGAGAATGCTTTTATGTAGTTACTTGGAACGACGATGTAATATCAGGAGCAGATAGTTTAATTAGCCCAGATATTTTTGGAGCAAGCCTATGCTTGGGTGGTGGTGAAATTTATATCAAAAACTTCACTGAAAACACATTATATGAAGGGTTCTATTTTTATCCGTATTTGGCGGAAAATATTTATATAGATGGGTGGAATTATATGTTAGCACTCCCAATGACAACAAGTGTAGGCCCATCAGAATGGGCATATAATAACCCATCACTCCCTATTAAACATAATTATATAGATGGTTTACGATTACCCTTTGACTATCTCTGTTGCGCTGATAAGATAACAGAAAATGAAATGCAATCACCTCATGTTCGCATCTCCCAAAACACCCCAAACCCCTTCTCTGGAGAAACAAAAATAGAAATCACCTCTAGTTTCCAAGAACCCAAAGAAGTGAATATAGAAATTACGGATTTGCTTGGCCATACAGTTTACCAAAGCTTCGAAGGAAAAATAGAGGAGGCTAAAGTGATTAACATTCAGGCTCAATATTTAAAAGCTGGTGTGTATTTCTATACCATTTGTGTGGATGAGGAATGCCAGACTAAGAAAATGATTGTAGAATAGTATGAGCTGGTAAGAATTTGAAAAAAATAGTTACCACGAATACACGAATTGAAACAAACAAATTTTTTTCTGAATAAACACTAATAAGCTCTGCGGCTTTGCGTGAGCCAATTAAAATCTTCATCCGCATATATAAACTTTCGCGACTTGGCGACTTTTCGTGATATATTTACATTCCCATTATCATAAATCATACTAAAGCTATTTCACAAAAAACACAAAGGAGACTCAAAGTTCCGCTAAGAGATACATTTTTATTATTCGCGGATTTGAGGCTTTTCGTTAAATATTAACATCCTCCAATAAATAAAAACAGCCCAAAACCAAGCAAAAACACATACCTTTCACTTCCTTAAAAAAAACTATTTTTGCAGCCGAATATTAAAAACACCGAATACATGCTTAAAACATCTCATGCTGTGGAGATTATGTCTCCTGTGGGTTCTTATGAATCTTTAATGGCTGCCATACAAGGTGGAGCCAACTCTGTATATTTTGGGATTGGTAAATTAAATATGCGCAGCAAGTCCTCAAAAAACTTCGGAATAGAGGATTTAGTAAAAATAGTAGGAATTTGTAAAGAGCATAATATCAGATCTTATATCACCCTAAATACTGTGGTATATGATGCGGAATTAGAGGAAATGAAAAAAGTGATAGATGCAGCAAAAGAGCATGGAATTACTGCTATTATTGCTTCTGATCAATCCGTTATTCACTATGCTTTTTCCAAAGGTATGGAAATCCACATGTCTACCCAGGCCAATATTACCAATATAGAGGCGGTGAAGTTTTATAGCTTATTTGCTGACGTGATGGTAACAGCTCGCGAGCTAAACTTGAAGCAGGTAAAAGCCATCACCGATGCCATAGAAAAAGAACAAATAAAAGGCCCCTCAGGGGAATTGGTACAGATTGAGATATTTGCCCATGGTGCGCTTTGTATGGCCGTTTCTGGCAAGTGTTATATCAGCCTCGATACCATGAATAGCTCCGCCAATAGAGGCGCTTGCTTACAACCTTGTCGTCGTCCTTACGATGTAAAAGATAAAGATGGTGGATTAGAACTGGAAGTGGATAATGAGTATATCATGTCACCAAAAGATTTGAAAACAGTAGACTTTATCGATAGAATCCTCAAAGCAGGTGTTCGAGTTCTGAAAATTGAAGGCAGAGGCCGCTCTCCCGAATACGTAAAGACAGTAACAAAAGTTTATCGTGAAGCAGCTGATGCATGGTTGACTGGAGCGTATACCCAAGAAAAAATAGTCAAATGGAACGAAGAACTTGGGGAAGTTTATAATAGAGGATTCTGGGATGGTTATTATCTAGGTAGAAAAACAGGAGAGTGGACAGAGCGCTATGGTAATCAAGCGACCAAGAAGAAACTTTTTTTAGGAAATATCACCAATTACTTTACAAAAATAGGCGTTGCAGAAGTGAAGATTCAGACCAATGAGCTATTGGCTGGTGATGAAATCAATATCATTGGTCCAACCACTGGTGTTTATGAGGATGTGGTAAATGAAATGCGAGTTGATTTAAAGATAGTATCACAAGCTAATAAAGGAGAAGCGGTTTCTTTTAAAACCAAGGAATTGGTAAGAAGAGGAGATAAAGTTTATAAGATTGTAGAAAACACAGAAGAAGATGATTAAACGTCTTTTTGATATCATAGCTTCTGTTTTGGCCTTGTTTTTTCTTTGGCCTGTCCTATTACTGATTGCGCTTTCCATAATTATAGAAACCAGAGGAGGTGTGATTTTTAAACAACAAAGAGTTGGAAGAGGTGAACAAGTATTCTGGATTTACAAGTTCCGAACCATGCGTCCTGATAGCGAATCGAAAGGATTGCTGACTGTGGGAGGTCGAGACACTCGAATAACTAAAGTGGGCTATTATTTACGAAAATATAAGCTGGACGAGATGACTCAACTATTAAACATCCTCAAAGGAGACATGAGTTGGGTAGGACCCAGACCTGAAGTTCTCAAATATGTAAATATGTATAACGAGGAGCAAAAAAAGGTATTATCGGTAAAACCAGGTTTAACAGATTATGCAAGTTTAGCTTATATTAACGAAAATGAGATTCTTCAAAAAAGCCCTCATCCTGAGCAGACCTATATCCAAGAAATCATGCCTGCCAAATTGCAAATGAACCTGCGATATATCAAAGAAAAAAGCCTTCTCACCGATTTAAAAATCATGTGGAAGACTTTCCTTAAAATTTTATCTTAGAGAAGATTCCTAGGGCATAGTAAAGCTTCCTGTTGGAACAGTTTGTCCTTCTAAATACCCTAAATTAGGCAACACCTTTCTTTGTGCATAATCGTCAAAATAAGAATTGCTATAATAAGAATCCCCATAAGCTTGAACATAATAACTTACACCACTTTCTAATCCAATATCTTCCAGCATTTCCTTAGTTAGCGTTATGGATTGACTACTCGCATTTAAAGTATACTTGGGAGAGTTATGACTAAATGTTTCGTTGCTAATAAGAGCAATGGTATGAAATAATAAGCGAAATACTCTTTTACCATTATAGGATCCTCCAGCAACGGCTAGTTGGAATTCTACTTCATCATCTGCAACATTGGTAAAAAGGGCTGTACAATATGCCGAGGATTTCTTTGACAAACGAGGAACCTCGTCTATCTCTCCTGCAGCGCCTGTATATTGATGATCAAAACTATATATTTTATAGGAGCCGAATCCTTCTTTTTCATAACTTATAGTGTAATTTAGGAAATAAGGAACATTTGGCACTAAAAAACTGCCGTCTTTTTGCGTTTCTCCAATATAATATTGACCATTTCCTTCTGCTTTCACAAACATTCTTTCACTACTGGTGGTGTTACCAAATTCATCATACAAACTCACTTGACCATTAATATTTGCTAATGTCAATATAGAATCACTATTAGTTTTTGTATCGTCTTTTTCACAAGAAACCAACACAATAGCCATAAAAGAAAATAGATAAATAAGCTTTTTCATAGTTTAGAAATACTGATGAATTGATACAATATGATACCCCATGCCAAAATCACTCATGGTGTTTGGCCATTAATAAAAATAAAACTCTAAGAAATGCTTTTTACGATTGCGCTAAAATCTCTTGCGCTTTTTTTAATATGGTATCATCAGCTATATCAACTATTCCACCATCAGGTCCTTGCTCAATGCTTAAACCCATAGTTTCGCCTTTTTCATAATTGGCTCCACCAAAATAATTGCGTACCGTTTCTGTTGTCACTTTTAATTCGTCTGCTATTTGATGCATACTTCCATCAGGTAAACTATCTTTTATCTTACGTAATTCGTTGAATGTTATCTTCATAATCTTAATTTAATGTTTGGAGCTAAAATAGCAAAAAAACAAAGGCTCTTGGCAAGCTTTAACAAAAATTAAGTCACCAGAAGAGCCTTTTTTATATCAAAAAACTGAGGATGTCTCGTATTGAATTATTTATCTAATTTTATGGCATCATTCACTGCTACAAAAATCATATCTACAATTTCTTCTACCGAACTTCCTAATTGCAATATATGAACAGGTTTTTTTAAACCATTCAAAATGGGGCCTATCACTTTTATATCTCCCATGGATTGTAGCATTTTATAAGCGATATTTCCTGAGCTTAGATTTGGGAATATCATGGTATTTACGGGTTTTCCAGCTAATTTGCTAAAAGGAAATCTTTCGCTTAATAATTCATTATTGATGGCGAAATTGGCTTGTATTTCACCATCTACAATTAAATCAGGGTGATTCTTGTGAAGATATTCTGCTACCTTCTTCATCTTACCTGGTCCAAAACCATCATTAGAACCAAAGTTTGAATAAGACAACAAGGCAATATGTGGTTCAATATTGAAATCTTTTACCATTTTGGCAGTTTGTAAGGTGATTTCAATTAATTGTTCTGTACTTGGGTTTTTGTTTACTGTGGTATCGGCCAAAAACACAGGACCATCCTTTGTCAACAAAATATAGAGACCCATTACCAAAGATTTGTCTTCTTTTCTGCCTATAATTTGCATGGCAGGTCGAATGGTTTCAGGATAAGTTCTTTCTAATCCCGATATCATACCATCAACCAGTCCAGCTCTTACCATTGAAGGTGCAAAATAATTTCTGCTTCGCATCATCTGACGTGCTTTCTTAAGGTCTATCCCTTGCCTTTGTTTTCTTTGATAGAAATCGTTTGCAAATTCTTCGCTTAAGCTTTGTACAATTGGATCTCTTGGATCAACTATTTCAACGCCTTCTAACTCTAAATTATTTTCCTCTATAATCTCCTCAATTATTCTCTTTTCCCCCAAAAGTACAGGAATGGCGATATTTTCATTCTTCACAATCTCTGCAGCCTTAAGCATTTTATAATTATCTGCATCGGAAAGTAAAATACGTTTTGGATTCTTCTTGGCATTTGCCTTCAGCTTTCTTAATAACGGATCTCCAATACCAAGCCGTTTCCTTAAATTCTCCACATAGGCTCGCCAGTTTCTAATGGTCCTTTGGGCTACTCCACTATCCATGGCGGCCTTAGCAACGGCAGGGGCAATAGTTTCTAATAATCTAGGATCGGTAGGTTTTGGCACTAGATAATCCTTACCAAAGGTTAGGTTCCCGTCAGAAAAGGCTACATTTACTTCTTCAGGAACAGGTTCTTTAGCCAAGTCAGCAATAGCCTTTACTGCAGCCACTTTCATCTCTTCATTAATATCTGTAGCTCTAACATCTAAAGCGCCTCTAAAAATATAGGGGAATCCCAAAACATTATTGATTTGGTTGGGATAATCACTTCTTCCTGTAGCCATAATTAAATCGGGACGAGTGGCTATAGCTAAGTTGTAATCAATTTCTGGATTGGGGTTGGCCAAAGCAAAAACAATAGGATTATCATTCATGCTCAATAGCATTTCTGGTGTAATCACATCTGCAACAGAAAGGCCTAAAATCATATCAGCACCTTTACAGGCATCTGCTAAAGTATGTAAATCTAAATCTGTAGCAAACTCTTTTTTCTCCAAGCTTAGCTTTTCTCTATCTGCTCGTATCACTCCTTTGCTGTCACACATGACTACATTTTCAGCTTTTATCCCAAGCCTCTTGTAAAGTCTGCAACAGCTCACAGCTGCAGCGCCAGCGCCATTTACAACTATCCTAACATCCTCTATTTTTTTATCGATGATTTCAAGGGCATTCAATAATCCAGCAGAAGAAATCATGGCTGTACCATGCTGATCATCATGCATTACAGGAATATCTAACTCCGCTTTTAATCTTGTTTCAATTTCGAAACATTCAGGAGCTTTGATGTCTTCTAGGTTAATTCCTCCAAAAGTTGGAGCTATCATCTTTACGGTTTCGATAAATTTGTCCACATCTTTGGTGTCCACTTCAATATCAAAAACATCTAAGTCGGCATAAATTTTAAAGAGGAGGCCTTTGCCTTCCATCACTGGTTTGCTGGCCAAGGGTCCTATATCTCCAAGTCCTAAAACCGCAGTTCCATTTGAAATCACCGCAACTAAATTACTTTTAGCAGTGTAGGTGTATACTGTTTCTGGGTTTTTTTCAATTTCTAAACATGGCTCTGCAACTCCTGGCGAATAAGCCAATGATAAGTCGCGTTGAGTGGCATGTGGTTTTGTGGGTTTAACTTCAATTTTCCCGGCTCTGCCTTGAGAATGGTAGCGGAGGGCATCTTTTTTAAATAAATTATCCATGAGGAAAGTTTTTGATATTCTGAAAATTTGCAATGGCGATTTTCAAATTCGTCTAACAAATTGAATTCTGTTATTTGCTGCAAAAATACACATTTTTATTGGAGGGCTGTCAAATGACTCATGGGTGATTTTACGAATATGAAAATATTATCACCTTTTTGTTATACATGATAGAATCATAGTTAAATTAGCCCATCTAACAAAAAAACATCATTTTTTGAAAAACTCAGACAACCAATTCGTAAAACACTTCGTTAATTAATTTGAGAGATGGAGTGGAACCAAGAGAACATGATATTAGCCTGCAAGAAGCAAGATAAGCAAGCTCAGATGGCTGTGTTCAGTAAATACCATGAAAAGTTTTTAGGTATTTGCATGAGGTACTTGTATAATAAAGAGATTGCCGAAGAAGTGGTGATGGATGCGTTTATGCTCATTTTTCAAAAAATAGATACATATAATAAGAATTCCTTTGAGGGATGGATGAAGACCATTGTTATTCACAAGGCTATTGATTATTATAGAAGTCATAAAAACGACCCCAAGCTTTCTGAATATGAAACCAGCGAATGGAAGACTACTGGAAAAAATCCGCAAAATCATTTAGAGGCTCAAGATTTAATTAAAATGTTAGACTTTTTACCGCAAGGTTATAGGATGGTATTCAATATGTATGCTATTGAGGGATTTAAGCATCATGAAATTGCCAAAAAAATGGGTATTAGTGTGAGTACATCTAAAACCCAATATCATAAAGCTAGATTGCGCTTACAGGAGATATTGAAGAAGGGAGGATATCATGGATAAGGAATTTAATGTGGACAAGTTATTTAAGGAAGGATTAGAAGATTATTCTGCTAAGCCTGCCGAGGGTATGGAGGCAAAAATGGCCGCTATGATTGGCCTTTCTGCAGCAGCAACCGGAACAGGTGCCGCAGCAGGATTGAGCTCAACGTCTGGAGCAAGCGGGGCAGCCGGAGCTAGTGCTAGCTCAGGAGCATCTGCGGTTTCTGGAGCTGCTAGTAGTGCTGGAGCAAGTAGTGTAGCGGGCTCAGTAGCCACCACTACCACTGGAGCTGCTGTAAGTTCTACTGTGGCTGGAACTACAGCAACAGCGGTGAAAAGCACTGGAATTATTGCAAAAAGCCTGAGCGCTATTAAAGTCACCGCTTTAAAATCAGGACTAATTAAAGCAGGATTAGCAAAAGCTACTGTAGTTTTAAAATCAGTAGGAATCATAAAAACCATTGGTGCTGTAGCTATAGTAACTACAACTACTGCTGTGGTAGTAGAAGAGGTGAAAGAGAGTAAAGCTGAAACTTCTCCACAAGAAACCACTCAGTTTACCAGTTTAAACACTCATGATGATCAATTGAATACTAGAAAACACGATACTAGTGAATGGACCTATTTAATGTCTCCTCAAGAAATAGAAAAAATACAATTAGAAGCATATAGAAAAGAATTATGTGCCAGTACTTCTGGATTATCGTGTCACGTTTTACTTCCTGAAGAAATGGAAGAACATTCATCAGAGGGAGAAGAAACAATAGCTTCAAATATTGAACTTGATGAGGAAATGATGACTGAAGCAGCTAATTCTGAGAATTCCAATCTAATTCACAAAAACACCAAAACTAAAACTTCGAAGGCATCAATATTTAATAAAGATAAGAATGTAGAGGATGTTATTGAAGAAGAAAACATACTTCAGAAAGCAAATAGCCTTTCCATGCAAAGTTTATTCGTGGAATCAGATGATGTGTTTTTTGAGAAGGATAGTTTGATATTAATAAGCTCTGTTCCTCAACCTAAAACCATGAGTTCGCTTGAAAAGGGCTTCTATCTGCCCAACTACTTGATACAAGCGGAATTTTCTGTGATGCCCATGATGTTTTCTAATCTCATAAAACCAGAAGCATTAAGTAATGATCCGGTCACCCTTCAAAGTTCTAGTGAATCTCAGAATATATCCTATCAATTTGGAGCTGGCTTGAGAATTCAAAAGAAAAGACATCCTCTATTTCTCCAATTGGGATTAAATTATCAAAGGCTGACAGAAGATATTGAATATTATTTTAAGAGGGAATATGATGATTTGGAACAAAGTTATTGGCAGGTGGATACCAGCTTTAGTTATGTGATCAACCCACCTACTATTGACACCAATATTGAAAGAATAGATTCGGCATATATGGCTCACTGGATTAGGACAGAGGAGACCAAGAAGGCAAGCAATACTTATCAGTTTCTAGAAATCCCAATCCGCTTTGGCTATCAGTATCATAAGTATTCGAGTAAATGGAGTTTTGAAGCCTCTGCTGGAATGAGCTTTGCATTTCATTTAAAGAGTCAAGGATATGTTTACGATAATTATGGGCATATTCTAAATATAGACGAAGTGAAAGCAAGTCCACAAGTTTATTATTATGGATTATTCAATATGGGTATTAATTATCAATTGAATTCCACAGTGTTATTTATAGAGCCATCCTTGCGTTATCAATTCAACCAAAAAGAAATTGAAAACACATCATATCGTAGTAAATATTTAATATATGGGATGAAGTTTGGAGTAAGAATCAAACTTTTTAAAAATGCTGGGCAACCATAAAGAATATTAAAACGTTATTCTATGTATAACCCCTAAAATATTTTGATATGAAAAAATTTATACTTTTTAGTTTTTTAATGGCTATATCCTTTAGCTTATTGTCACAGACACAGGTGCCTGTTGACGATACAGTATATGTTAACTTCGGAGACATTATAACTATAAATCCTTTACTCAATGATTATGATACAGAAGGAGGTGATTTGATTATAAGTGATGCTGGTGTTCCAGAATATTTTGAATTATTGAGTTTTAATGATTCGCTGGTGAGTTTTAAAGTATCTGATTATAATCTTTCGAGCAACGTAAAAGTTATTTACCAGTTGGAATCAGATTACCCAATCCCACCTAGTGGGAAGATCTGGGTCATGTTTAAAGACTATTCAAATGCTCTTGAAATTAATCAGGTAAGTGCAGCTGTTTATCCCATGAATATTCAATTTTGGGATGCATATACAGGATTTGGAGATGTGCCAGTATATAATTATCCTAAAGATGCAACAACAACAACCATGTTTAATATGGGCCTTTGGATAGGTGGAAAGAATACTGAAGATGATTTGCACTTTGCTGGGGAAAGATATCGACAAATGGGAGCTGACTTTTGGCCTGGTCCATTATCACAAGGTAATGAGCTAACATGTGATTCAGTAGTTGCAGGAGAATGGTTAAGAACCTGGAAAGTAACAAGGGATGAAGTAAATATTCACATGACTGAATTTGCAGATCCTGATTATGAAATGCCAGAAGCCATATTAAATTGGCCAGCACATGGAGATCCTGCTAAAAACCAAGCTGAGTTTATAGCTCCATTCGTGGATGTAGATCAGGATTTAGAATACCATCCTGAATTAGGGGATTATCCATTTATTAAAGGAGATGAAAGTATATTCTTTGTTTATAATGATCAATTGGAACACACAGAATCTGAAGGATTGCCAATGGGTTTAGAAATTCATTGTATGGCTTGGGGATTAGATCATGATGGAGACAGTCCTTATGAAAGCACGATTTTTTACAGTTATAAAATATTCAATAGAAGCGATGAAACCTATTATGACACCTATTTAGGCTTGTTTGCTGATATAGATTTGGGCTATGCTGGAGACGATTATGTGGGTTGTAATGTAGAACAAGGGTATTATTTTGCTTATAATGGTACAGAAATTGATGGAAATGGGGAACCAGGAAGTTTTGGTGAAAACCCTCCTTCACAAGCTATATGTATGCTTGGTGGTCCATTTATGGATGAAGATAACTTAGATAATCCATTAGGTTTGTGTGATGAAGGCATTAATGGAGCAGGATTTGGAGATGGTGAAATAGATAATGAACGCTATGGGATGGGTAGTTTCTTTTATTTTAATAACGGTGGGCTTCAATATCAATACGATCCTAGTACTGCCGATGAGTATTATAATTTATTACAAGGAAACTGGATAGATGGTTCACAAATGTGTTATGGTGGTAATGGGCATTCATCCGCCGGTGGTGATAGTTTATTTCTAACTAAGTTTATGTTTCCTGGAGATAGCGACCCATGTCATTGGGGAACAGGTGGTCTTGATCCTAATGTAAGCCAATCGTGGACTGAAGATAATGCAGGAAACAATCCAGGTGATAGAAGAGGAATGTCCTCGATGGGACCATTCACTTTCGAAGCAGGTAGTGTAGAATATTTAGATATTGCTTTAGTAACAGCACCAGGTGATCAGGTAAAAAGTAGTACAGAATTATTGCAAGATTTTATCAGCGAAATAAAAACGGATTATTTAGTGAACCCAGAAAGTTTTGGTAATCAGCATGTGGGAATAGAGGATGGTATTCAGATAGAATCACTCTTAGAAGTTTATCCTAATCCTATCAATGGAAATAGAATCCATTTTAAAATTCCTCAATCAAATACTGTTTCTTATAAAATCTATAATACAGCAGGTCAATTGGTTCAAGAGGCTGATTTAGAAGCACAAGAAAATCAGAGTATTGAAGTAGGAAGCTTAAAGGCTGGATGGTATATTTTAGAAGTACAAGCAGATCATAAGATATTTAGATCGAAATTAATTAAATAGAAGCATTAATACGGGATATTTTCTCCTCAGTCAGTATCCACTCTCAATAACAATTAATTTTAGCGCCCTCATCATTTTTTTGGTGAGGGTTTTTTGTTCATTTCTTTGCATGTCCATACTTCGACACCGCTCAGCATGAAAAGAAACAGAACCAAAGAAAGGGCACATTTTTCAAGGTATTATCATTCTCCCTGCATTGATGGTTGTGAATAGTATCGTCCAAGCCCTCAGCCTTCTTTAAAACTCCTTAAGCAAACCAGGGCCTCAATCCTTTCACTTTGTTCAAGGCTTTGATCCCTTTGATCTGCAGAAAAACACTTCCCTGCTCCGGATTTTAATGACCTCAGCTGGTGAGCCAAAAAACAAGCTAGAGTTATGGTTCAGAAAGAAGAAAACCAAAAAACATTTATTGTCGCTTATTCCGTTAGAATAGAAATTATTTTCATATCTTGCAGGCAACCCCAAAGCACCAAATCTCGACTGAACACATATGGAGTGGAACCTAGCTGATATCATTAAATCTTGCAAAAAGCAAAATGCTCAGGCACAGCTAGCCTTGTTCCGCCATTATAAAAAGCAACTTCTGGGTTTATGTTTGCGATATGTGAATAGCCGGGAAGTAGCGGAGGAGGTCTTAATGGATGCTTTTGTTATCATTTTCAAAACTATAAAATCGCAAAAAGGTGCTTCATTCGAATCGTGGATGAAGTCGATTGTGGTACATAAGGCTATTGATTATTTTAGAAAGCATAAAAACGACCCCGCCTTTGAAGAAATAGAATATGTGCTGGATAAAAAAGTGCAAGAACATCAATCGGAGCAATTGGAGCTGGACGAATTGGTGAAGCTTTTACAATGTTTGCCAGCAGGTTATAGAATGGTATTTAACCTTTATACTATTGAAGGATTTCAACATAAGGAAATAGCCGAAAAGCTAGGTATATCGGTCAATACTTCCAAATCACAACTACATAAAGCCAAAGTGAAGCTCCAAGAAATATTGCAGAAAGGAGGTTATCATGTCTAAACAAGTAGATATAGATCAACTCTTTAATCGCGATTTTGATAATTTCCAAAAGGATACCTCCTCCAATTTCGACTTGGCCATGGAGAGCAAAATTAAAAGAATGCAGTGGTTTAAATACTGGAAGTGGATTCTAGGTTTGACCATCATCTCTGCAAGCTTGTTAACTACTATTATTTTAATCAATAAGGAGGTGGATGCAGTTCAAACTCAATATCACTCTACAGAACTCGTCGAACTAAATGAAACAAAAACGACTACTGAAATAGAATCGATTAAAGAAGGAGAATTGGAGGAGTCAATTCCAAAAAGCAGCACTCAGTCTGGAGTTTTAGAGGATAGTTTTATTCATGAACCTCCTCAGAGAAACAATAAAGAATCTATTATTCTAAGCATGAAAAGCAAATCTATTGAGGATGATTTAAGTCCAGTAAAAGAGCTTAATATTGAAAATTCGAGGAGCCTAGTATTTGAAAAAATCCCTTTTCATTCAGAAGTTATTTATCTAGATTTTCAGGTGGAAAGAGAAGTATTAGCGGAAAAGAGTGTTTCAGCCTTGCCGTCTATTCCAATAAAGATTGAGCAAGTAAAAAAAGAGAAGAAGCATAAAGAAAAGCAAAAAAAGAAGAAGGAAGAGAATATTAAGACCAGTAGTTCTTCAATGAGCTTAGAAGCTAAGAAAGACAAAAAGAAACGAAATAAGAAGGAAAAGAAAGAGAATATCAGCATGGCCGCTTCTGTTGAAGTAAAAGATACTTATCATAAAACTAAATCACAAAAACAAAAAACAAGTAATCAGAAAGCACAGAATGAGCCCAGTTCTGCATTAGTTTTGAAATCATCAAAACCACCCAAGGAGAAAAAACCATTGAACTTTTCTGGGAGTATTGAATTGGGATTTACACCTGTTTTCTTTAAAAATATGGCAGCTCCTTTAGAACCAGAAAACGATACCGTCACCTTTTTTCTCAATAATAAAAAAACAAAGCTTTCCTATGATTTTGGTATAGAGTTTCTATTTAAGCCTGTGGATAGTGATTGGAGTTTTAAAACTGGATTGCATTACCAGCAATTAAACGAGGATATCGATTATTATTTCCTTCGAGAATATGTGGATGAGGAATTAAGTCATTGGCAATACGATTCCATTTTCGAGTATCATATCGATCCACCCATTCATGATACCATTTTAGTGGGTATAGATTCTTCTTATTATGAGCATTCCATAAGTGAAGTACATCAACAAAAGTATAGCAATCAGTATACCTATTTGAATATTCCCTTATTAATTGGCTATCAAATAGATTTACCCAGCCAACATTTTAAGGTGCATGTTTTGGCGGGTATCAATATGGCCATATTATTGCAAAACGAGGGCTATTATTATAATACTGATGGTTATATTCTCGCTTATCCTCAAAAGCAGAAAGCATTGATTAACTGGGGCTTAAATGCTCAAATGAGTTTCAATTATCACTGGAAGAATTTATCGGTTTATGCCAAGCCCTCCTTACAATTTCAGTTGAAAGAAAAGGACTTACCCAGTTATTTCGAGAAGCGACAATATGTGATTTATGGCTTGGAATTAGGAATAGCTTTCAAATTATTTTAATACTCAGGCACCCTATCATAGAATATATACGACTAAACATATATAAGCACCAAATTCTATTTATTATGAAAAAGCACTTGTTTCTATTTGGATTATTATTTTGCACAATTGCTCTGTTTTCCCAAGTAATTCTTGTTAATGATACAACATCAGCAAAACATGGAGAACTCGCATCTATTAATCCTTTATTAAATGATATTAACCAAAGTGGTTCAAATCTCGTTATTGATACAATTATTAGTGAAGACTTAAATATGGTCACCTATAATGATTCAATTGTTTTGTATAAAATGCCCGATTATTCATTAGTTACTTATAGTATTAAGTATAAAATTGTTGGTGTTGATGGGTTTGCTTCAATAACTATTTTTCCCAAGTTCACTTTTGATACATTAGATTGCAACCAGATAGAGGCTCCAATATATCCCTGTAATTTACAATTTTTCGATGACTATTACCATTATCAACTTAGTCCAAACTATTTTGGAAGCCAGTATTATTATCCAAATGAATCTACTTCGAAAACAATGTTTTCGTATGGATTGTGGATGGGAGGGCTAAGCCGAAATACAGGGGAATTACATTTAGCAGCAGAAAAATATAGACAAATTGGCACCGATTTTTGGCCAGGTCCATTAACAGATAATGGCTTGGCTATAACTGATTCTTTAAATGCAGGAATATGGTGTAGAACTTGGAAAGTCACCAAGCAAGAAATAGAATATCACCTTAAAAATTATAATCAACCAAATTATATCATACCTGAAGCCATTGCCTCTTGGCCAGCTCACGGAGATCTCAATATTGGCCAAGCAGAATATCTTGCTCCCTTTGTGGATGTTGATTTAAATTCACAATACAATCCTAGCCAAGGTGACTATCCTTTAATAAAAGGTGATGAATCGGTGTTTTTTATTTTTAATGATCGTTTGGCTCATACAGAAACTGAAGGTAGTAATATAGGAATGGAAATACATTGTCTGGCGTGGGCTTATGAAGAGCAAGCAGATAATGAAGAATTAAATTCCACTATATTTTATAGTTATAAGCTCTTTAATAGGAGTATGATTACCTATGATGATTTCTATATTGGAGTATTTTCAGATATAGACTTGGGATTTGCCAATGATGATTATATAGGTTCTAATGTGCAACAAGGATATTATTATGCTTATAATGGCCGTGACATTGATGGTAATGGCGAGCCAGAAAGCTATGGTGAGAACCCACCCTCACAGGCGACTTGTATTCTCGCTGGTCCATTTATGGATAAGGATAATATGGATAATCCAAGTGGAGATTGTAATGAAAGTATCAATGGTTCAGGCTTTGGAGATGATATTATAGATAATGAAAGGTTGGGAATGAGTTATTTCTTAGCTTATAATACAGATGGCCTGTTGACAGACCCCACAATTGCTCCAAGATACTATAATAATTTAAAAGGGCTACTTACATATGGTTCGCAATTTTATTATGGAGGTAATGGTAGTCCTACTGGTGGTGACAGTTCGATCCCAGCAAGATTTATGTACCCTGGAGGTAGTGATACTTGCAACTGGGGAACGGATGGAATGGACGTTTATCCAGGATTATGGACGGAGGAAGCCTCTGGCAATCAGCCAGGCGATCGCAGAGGGATGGCAAGCATTGGTCCTTTCACCTTCGAAGCAGGAGCAGTACAATATCTAGATATAGCTCTAGTAACCGCTCCTGGCGATCAAGAAAGAAACAGCAAAGACCTTTTGGAAGAATATGTGGCCAGTATTAGAGCCGAGTATTTAAAAAATCCTGAAGAATTCGGCAACCAATATGTGGGATTAGAGGAGGCCATAGAACAAGAATCAATACTAGAAATATATCCCAATCCAGTGAATGGAGACTTTATCCATTTCGATTTACCCCAATCCAATTCAGCCATTTATAAAATCTATAATACCACTGGGCAAATCATGATTACTGGGCAATTACCGCAACAAAAACATCAAAACTTGTTTGTGGGTGATTTGGAGTCGGGCTGGTATATATTAGAGGTACAAGTAGGAAAGAGTACATACAGAAGTAAATTGATTAAATAAGAATTAATTTTTTAGAGCATGCTTTTTTCGCTCCCCTTGGGGTTGGGGAAAATGAAAAAAGAGTACATACAGAAGTAAATTGATTAAATAAGAATTAATAATGGATATTTTCCCCTCAGTCAATATCCGATCTCTATTATAATTACAATTAATTTTAGCTCCCTCATCAAATTTATTTGGTGGGGGTTTGTTTATATGGTATTTAAGTTTTGATAATAATGATATTTTTTTTAATATTTGTAGTGCATTTAAAACCCTTATTATGAAAGCCAAAATCCTGATATTACCATTCCTATTTGTCTTTACCATAGCATATTCACAAAAGCTACACCTTCCCCCTACCGATACGATTAGCTGTAACGAAATACTGGCACCGATATTCCCTCGCGGAGCTCAGTTTTATGGGAATGACATGCCAACTTATCTTTATCCAAAAACTAGCACAAAGTCTCCCCTATATACTTTTGGTTTGTGGATAGGAGGAATGTTTAATGATGAACTACACTTAGCAGCTGATAAATATTATCAAAATGGGCGTGATTTCTGGAGTGGACCTTATACAGATGCAGGGTCTAATAGCCTTAATTCTGCCATCTCAACTCTATGGTATAAATCATGGAAGGTAACTAAGGTTCAAATAAATAACCATGTTCAAAACTATTCCTTACCAGGATACCAGATGCCTGAGTGTATTTCATCTTGGCCTGCACATGGGAATTTAGAATATAATCAAGCACAGGATTTAGCTCCTTTTGTTGATGTTGATTCAGATGGGGTTTATCACCCAGAAAGTGGAGATTATCCACTCATAAAAGGTGATGCTAGTGTCTTCTACATTATTAATGATAATAGAGAGCATACTGAGTCGGAAGGGAAAATCATGGGTGTCGAAATACATTGTATGGCATGGGCAATGAACCAAAGTGCGAGCAGTGTCTATAACACGACGATCTTTTTTAGCTATAAGATAATCAATAGAAGTGAGAATACATATCAAGATACCTATCTGGGAGTGTTTGCCGATTTTGATATTGGTAAATCAGATGATGATTATATCGGATGTCATGTTGAAAATGGTAATTTTTACGGATATAATGCAGATGATTTTGATGGTCCAGAAGGCTATCCATATGGATATAGAGACACCATTCCATCTCAAGCTTGTTGTATTTTAAGTGGACCCAATTTAGATGCTGATCATATTGATAATCCATCAGGGGAATGCAATGAAAGTATTAATGGCTCTGGATTTGATGATGGTATAATAGATAATGAACGCTTCGGAATGAATAGGTTTGTAGCATTTAGTAGTGTTTGGAATGATGCAATGACAGATCCAAGAAATGATACAGAATTCTATAATTATATGAAAGGATTTTGGAAAGATGGGAGCTCAATATTATATGGTGGAAATGGCCATTCTAGTAGTGGGGCGACAGGTCCTGAAACAAGGTTTGTATTTATGGAAGATAGTGACTCATGTCATTGGAGTATTGAAGGTGAAGAACCTCATAACGAAATTCTTTGGAGTGAGTATTCCGCAGGGAATCAGCCTCAAGATATAAGAGGACTGGCTTCAATGGGACCTTTTACCTTTGAAGCTGGGAGTACTCATTATTTGGATCTGGCTTTGGTCACAGCACCTAGTGACTTAAGAAAAAACAGCAAAGATTTATTACAAGACTATGCTCACGAAGTCCGAGTAGATTACCTTAAAAACCCGCTTCATTTTGGTGATTATAATGTAGGTCTAGAGGAGGATCTTTATAAAGAAACACTCTTAGAAATTTACCCCAATCCCATAAATGGAGATTTTGTCTATTTCGATTTACCAGAATCCAATTCAGCCAGTTATAAAATCTACAATGCCGCAGGGCAATTAGTTTTAAGTGGACAATTGCCAAGTCAAAAGCTACAAGATTTGTTTGTCGGTGATTTGGAGTCGGGCTGGTATATATTAGAAGTTCAATCAGGAAACAAAATATTTAGAAGTAAATTAATTAAATAATACTCCAATATTGGATATTTTCTCCTCAGTTAGTATCTGATCTCATTACAATTAATTTTAGCTCCCTCATCAAATTTATTTGGTGGGGTTTTTTTTGCTTACTCAGATTTCAAAATCGATCTGCTTAGACGGAATTGTATTCCGTCCTTTATGTTTAGCCTATGCTTTGAGATTAGAGTATAGGTCGGCAGGAAAAGTAGTTTCCTAATATGATACTCTGGCCGACCTAAAACCTTCGGTTTATTCATCACCACGGGCTTTGCCCGCGGCTAGTCATAATTGAAGTGCTGACGCATCGATACAGCATCGTGCCGAGCCCTCAGCCTTCTTTAAAATTCCTTAAGCAAACCAGGGCCTCAATCCTTTCACTTTGTTCAAGGCTTTGATCCCTTTGATCTGCAGAAAAACACTTCCCTGCTCCGGATTTTAATGACCTCAGCTGGTGAGCCAAAAAACAAGCTAGAGTTTTCGTTAAGAAATGCTTTCTGCTTGAAATTTTTAATTCGCATTAAAAATTGAGGTTTAAGCATTTTAGAAAATCTAGTGTAGCTTTTTTGAGTGAAGCAGGTGGAGTCTTGACTTTTTTTGCTTCGTTTTTTGTGTCAAGACAAAAAATGACGACTTCATGTTCATTTCTTTGCGTGCACATACTTCGGTACCGCTCAGCATGAAAGAAACAGAACCAAAGAAAGGGCACATTTTTCAATGTGTTATAATTCTCCCTGCATTGATGGTTGCGAATAGTATCGTTCGAGCCCTCAGCCTTTTATAAAATCCCTTAAGCTAACCAGGGCCTCAATCCTTTCACTTTGTTCAAGGCTTTGATCCCTTTGATCTGCA
>NZ_JABKCA010000038.1 GCF_013166655.1 Lentimicrobium sp. L6 | reverse complement strand
CACACTGGCACAATAACGTCGGTATGACTGGCACAATAACGCCGGTATATCCACTCTGTCAACCAATGATCTAAACAGTCCTGATAATTCAGTAATATTTCCTATTATAATATCATTGAAGTCAAATTTTAATTGATTAGCAAAAATACACCAATGTTCGTTCCATGGATGTGATAAAATATTCACATCATACTTAGACATTATGTTAGAAAACACACTGTAACATTTTCTTGTAAGGATACTTTTTATGTCTATTTGTTCAATTTTTTCCATAACTGTATTTATAATTTAAAATTAAATAATTATTTTCCTTTATCATCCTTGAAATAAAATTAACCATAGTATTCAGTAAAAGTTACTAAGAGGGCTATGATTTATTCCGAAGATTTGGTTTTTGAGAGTGATGATTAATCTTTTTTGAATTTTGTGGATGCTTGTCTGGTTCTTAGTTAATATCAACTTCGTATACAAGAATAGGTGAAAGATTTTGCAGTAATCTATTTAGTCCTAACTAAAGGATGATAGCCCTGAAGAATGAAGGGATAGCGTCCTTGTTTCCTTTATTTATTGTCTTGATATCTTTTGATTTCCTCGTTGAACTTTAATTGTCTAGAATAGCTTTTAAATCCCTCAAACATGGCAAACCCCCATTCTTTCACTCTATTATAGCTGTAATTTGATTTTGATTTGTATTGATCAATTTGGAGTATCTTTTTTGATCGTGTATCAAAAAACACATAATATGCGGAAATTGTTTTGTGATAATTTGAAAAATATTCATATATAATAGTGAATCCAAGAGAGTTACTGTTATTTGTTGGGTATTTGTTTATTATTGATTGGATGGAGTCAGGATGTATTGAATATACCTTTTTTGTTACTAAACGTCTAGAGTTCAAATTAAGGTTTGAATTGTTGATATAATCAAGATTGTAATTAAAACTACCAATATTCATCCAGCTTTGCACATCTTCAGGTTTTAGCGAAAGTTCCATCTGTTCTGTCCAAATCATTATAAAGCTAACGATGTCTTGTTTTGTTCTTTTTTCATCGATTATTTTGAAATTAGAAAAATCATAACCATAAAATAGTATTGAATCTATATTTTGATGTATTTCAATTTTTTCTTGTGTGTTAGATAGATAATCAATAAGATCTAATTTGGAGGAGATTTTGTTTTTTACCTTTTTGCCATCCTTGAATTCATAGAAGACATTGTATTCATTAATTAGGGTAATCTTACATGCGATTGTATCATCTTTTTCAATCAAAACCCAATCTGAATAGTTTTGAGATTTAACAGTTGAATTGAAACTAATCAATAATATAAATATTAGCAAGGCTGATGTTTTGTTTTTCATGTTAATTTGGAATAATGGATATAAAATAGCTTGGTACTTCATGAAGTAAATCTTATAAAACTCAAAGCTAAAAAAAATCATAATACTAGACATGATAACAGCATAATTTTCATCTGTTTTCTTAAATCCCCTTTTCTTTATACAAAGTAAAAATAAGCCCCAAACCATTTATCATTAAGGCCCAACTTCATATAGTTTTGTATTTTTACCCTGCAAAACTATTCCTACTCACAAAAACTAATACATATCAAGAACCAACAAACATATCTAATCCTAAGCTCTGTGCTGATAGCGCTGATGCTATTGGCATTTTGGCTATTTTATAATC
Organism: Lentimicrobium sp. L6; assembly: GCF_013166655.1. NCBI lineage: Bacteria > Pseudomonadati > Bacteroidota > Bacteroidia > Bacteroidales > Lentimicrobiaceae > Lentimicrobium > Lentimicrobium sp. L6. Next base: position 49,062 of record NZ_JABKCA010000038.1, on the reverse strand, counting down.
CAGTAAAGGATTTTGAAATGAGTGTGCCAGGTATGGATAATCGTCCTGATAGCATTTCTGGAAGTGGAGAGAAAGTGAAGATTGGAGCCGATTTTATTCGTTTTGCTGAATCCTCTAGTCAACTGCAAGGAAAATGGACAGAATTTAGAGGAGGGCAAAGAGATAATATTTACTCTGGAACTATTCCTCTTATCGATAAATTTCCTGAATCTGGTCCTAATATTTTATGGACTAAGGAATTGGGAGAAGGCCATGCTGCTCCTGCCATCTACAATGGTGAAGCCTATATCCTCGATTATATGGAGGATGAAAAAGCCGATGCCCTGCGCTGCTTTTCTCTCGAAACTGGAGAAGAGCTTTGGCGAAGAAGCTATAAAGTCCATATTAAAAGGAATCATGGGATTTCAAGAACCATTCCAGCTGTAAATGAAGATTATATTGTCAGTTTAGGTCCAAAAGCCCAAGTGATGTGCTGCGATAGAAAAACCGGTGAATTGATTTGGGGTTTAGATTTGGTGAAAGATTACCAAGCAGAAATTCCATTTTGGTACACCGGTCAATGTCCTTTGATTATAGATAATGTGGCGATAATAGCTCCCGGAGGAAATAGTTTGCTTATGGGCGTGGATTGTAAAACCGGAGACATCCTCTGGAAAACTCCAAATCCAAATCATTGGAAAATGTCTCACTCCTCGGTGATGCCCATGGCACTCAATGGCCAAGAAATGTTGGTTTATGCTGCGGTGGGTGGTATTTGTGGAGTGGCTGCCAAAGGCGATAATGCTGGAGAGCTGCTCTGGGAAATGAAAGATTTTGCACCTAATGTAGTAGCACCTTCTCCTCTGATTTTGAAAGATGGAAAAATATTTATGACCGCAGGTTATGGTGCAGGTTCTGTATTGTTTCAAGTGAAAGAATCAGCAGGAAATTATAAAGTAGAGCTATTACAAGAATTCAAACCCAAACAGGGGATGGCTTCGGAACAGCAAACAGCCATATATTTTCAAGACCATATCTTCACCATTTTACCCAAAGATGCCGGAAGCAAAAGAAATCAATTTGTCTGTTGCCAGGCTGATGATGCCATGAATATTCTGTGGACAAGTGGGAAAGAGGAGCGCTACGGGCTCGGGCCTTATGTGATTGCTGATGGAAAATTCTTCATTCTTAAAGATGAAGGAACCTTATCCATAGCTAAAGCTTCTACCAAAAAATTCGTACTTTTAGATAAGCATAAAATACTAGATGGTCACGATGCTTGGGGACCTATTGCTATTGCCGATGGTCGATTGCTGATGCGCGACTCTAAAACATTAGTATGCATTGATATTGAAAAAAGATAAGGATATTATGAAAGGAAATAAAATCATCATACCCATTGCAATTGTGCTATTATTAGCCATTACTGGTTTTATGGCTATGGATTTCTTTGGCGTTTTCGAGAAGCCAAACGAAAATCCTTATGAGTATAATTTAGATACTTTTAAAGATGTCAAACCCCAAGATATTTCCCATAAGGAAATTCAGCAAATCTTCACCCAAATAGAAGCATTACGCGCTATTGCTATAGATAAAGACGATTATATCTATGTAAGTGGAGCTGATAAATTAATCAAATATGATAAATCTGGTCAGTTTCTCCATGAAATAGAAACTGGTTTTGATGCTTTTTGTATGGCCATTTCTGAACAAGGGAAATTATATTTGGGAAGCAGAAAAGAGATTCAGATATACACTTTAAGCCTAGAATTGATTGATACTTGGAAAATACATGCTGAAAATGCCATCCTCACCAGTTTGGCAGTGAATGAACAAAATATTTATCTGGCGGATGCTGGAAACAAAATAATTTTCCGATATGATTTGAATGGGGAGTTTCAAAATGAAATAGGAAGAAAAGACCCCAGTCAAGGTATTGATGGTTTTGTGATTCCAAGTCCTTATTTTGATGTGGCCTTAGGTAGGGATGGAGAGCTTTGGGCGGTAAATTCAGGCCGACATCAATTGGAGTCTTATCAGGAAGATGGTCGTTTGATATCTTCTTGGAAAAAGTCTTCCATGGGAGTAGATGGATTTAGCGGATGTTGTAACCCTTCTCATATTGCTATCCTCTCAAATGGTTCTTTCGTGACTAGTGAAAAGGGCATAGAAAGAATAAAAATCACAAGCCCAACCGGAGAGTTTCTTTCTGTGGTAGCTCCTCCTAAGTCGTTTGATTTAGGAACTAAAGGAATTGATTTGGCGGTGGATTCAAAGGATAGAATATTGGCCATCGATCCTAAAAGAAAACAGATAAGAATCTTTACAAAATTGGAGGAGTAGCCATGTATAACAGAAGAGATTTTATCAGAAAAATATTTAGAACCACTAGCCTTTTATCATTGGCAGTATTGAGTGGTTATTTACTATTCGGAAGGAAAACGGAGGAGGTCTGCGATTTTAGTTTTGTGTGTAGAAATTGCAAAAAGCAAGACAATTGTAGTTTGCCAGAAGCACGAGAATTTCAAGAAAAGAGAGTAAATGAGTAAGGACGAGAAAAATAAGGATTTGAGTAGGCGAGATTTCCTACAAAAGGGATTTCGGCTCACAGCTGCATTGTCGCTAGGAGGTTTGGGAATCTTTTTAGCCAAAGATGCTTCCTCTGAGGATATGCTTTGGCAGCTCGATCCGGCCAAATGTGTACAATGTGGCCGTTGTGCTACCCATTGTGTGGTTACTCCATCAGCAGTAAAATGTCTTCATGTTTTCGATATGTGTGGCTACTGCGATTTATGCGGTGGCTATTTCCGTCCCGAAGCTAAACAATTACATACCGGCGCCGAAAATCAATTATGTCCAACAGGAGCCATCAAGCGAAACTTTGTAGAAGATCCATTTTTTCAATACGAAATCATTGACGAACTCTGTATTGGCTGTGGAAAATGTGTAGCAGGCTGCGATGCCTTCGGAAATGGCTCCTTACAATTACAAGTAAGCCACGATATTTGTGTGAATTGCAATCAATGTGCCATTGCCACCAATTGCCCTGCCGACGCTTTTGAGCGAGTGCCCAGCAGTAAAAAGAATATTTCCAAAGGTTTTAGCGGAGGTGAAGATGTTTAAGGTTAACTGGGATATTAACTTTTTTGATTGCCCCTTCCCTAAAGGGAGCAAAAAAGAATACACAACTTCCTTAGACTTTAGACAGTTTTTTCAAAGAATCCTCCCTTTAGGGTCGGGGCAAAGATTCTTTGAAAAATATATTAGAGAAAATAAGCTAGCACCCAAGCTAGCGCGGATTTGTAATCCGTGCGATAAAAATACTCTCAATACTTCCTTAAGTTTGCACGGAAAACATTTCCGCGCGAGCCTCTTGTATATCACAAGGCTATTCTCTCGTGTTTTTAGCTTTTCTAAAAATTTAAAACCAAGATTAATACCACTTCTCCTAGTCTTATTCTTATCCATCTTTTCCTTCAATGCTTCAGCCCAAAGGTTCCCAAAACCAGAGTTCGAGTCAGGCTTCGAGCAAGAAGCTCATCAACTCACCTTACCTCGTTCCGACTTTATGGAATACTTCGATGTATTTGTATTGCTGGTGGCAATGAGTTTAATCACCTGGTTGGTTTTGAAAAAGAGATCTCGAAAAGGCGTGTTCTGGATGTCCCTATTTAGCATCCTCTATTTTGGTTTTTATCGAGAAGGCTGTGTCTGCTCAGTGGGCTCCTTACAAAATATTGCACTTGCCTTATTTAATCCTGGCTATAAAATCCCACTTACTGTATTGGCCTTTTTTCTGATACCACTTATTTATGCTCTTTTCTTTGGCCGGACTTTCTGTGCAGGAGTTTGCCCATTGGGTGCCATTCAAGATATATTTGCTTGGAAGCCTTTGCAGCTCAAACCTTGGCTACAAAAATTGTTGGGTTTAATTCCTTTTATCTATTTAGGATTGGCCGTTTTGTATGCCGCTACAGCCACCGATTTTGTGATTTGTCGCTACGATCCATTTGTGGGTATTTATAGAATCAATGCAGAATTCACCATGATTGTTCTTGGAGGATTGTTTTTACTCACCAGTATCTTTATTGCCAGGCCCTATTGTCGGTTTTTCTGTCCTTATGGAGTCTTACTAAATTGGATGAGTCGTTTCTCAAAATATCACATGACCATCACACCAAGTGAGTGTATTCAATGTAAGCTTTGTGAAAATTCCTGTCCTTTTGGAGCCATAGAAATTCCAGAAGTCTCAGTGCCAAAAGAACCCAAAAAGAAAAGTGTGAGAAGGTTTGTGTCTCTAGCTATGATTATTCCAGCTTTAGCCATTTTGGGAGCATGGACAGGAGCACAATTTCATGAGAATTTAGCTATGGTTCATCCCAAAATGAAATTAGCGGAGGAGATTTTTATCATCAATGAAAATGGAGGATTTGATGAGAACAGCAGTAAAAAAGAAACATTAGAAATAGATGCATATAGAAGGTCGGGGCAAGCTGCTGAAGAACTATATGCTGAAGCAGATATTATATTAAAACAGTTTTATATAGGTGGGATATGGTTAGGAGGATTCCTAGGATTGGTATTCGGTTTTACCTTGGCAGGTTTGAGTTTATTTAGATATAGAGAAGATTACGAGCCTAATAAAGGAGAATGTTTAAGTTGTGCTAGGTGTATGGATTATTGTCCTGTGGAAAATTAGGGAACAGTTAATAGTGAAAAACTAACAGTTGGGATAGCTTGGGAGGTTTTATACATGTTTTGAATGTTCCTTTCTGGTTGGTAAGGAAGTTTATTTATAAGTTAATAGTTGTTTGGAATTGAGGAATATTAGTTTGTGCTTAATTGAAATATTAGAAATGATAAAATTATAAACGCCTTAAATATAATGTCATGACTGAATCGATTTTAAGAAAAAAGAGTTATTTGTTTGCTGTAGAGATTGTTTTATTAGTGAAGAAGCTTCAGCAAGAAAAGAAAGAATACATATTAACGAAGCAAATTATAAGAAGTGGAACTAGTATTGGAGCTAATATTCGAGAGGCAGAGTTTGCACAAAGTGATGCTGATTTTGTTCATAAAATGAGCATATCTTTGAAAGAAGCTAACGAAACTATTTATTGGTTAGATTTACTGAAGGATACAGATTATTTAGGTAAAGAAGAATATAAAAAGCAAGTTCATAACGCAAAAGAATTATTGAGAATGTTGATATCAACAATAAATACAATGAAAAAGAAAAATAAGAAATAGAGGGAAGAACTTCAGGAGGGTAAACACTGTTACCTATTCACTATTAGTTTTTCACTTTTATAAAATGAAAAAGAAAAACAAGAACAAGAAATAGTTGTATGAATCCAGTGAATACTAAACTGTTAACTATTAGTTATTAACTGTTAACTAAAAACTCTTTCAAATAAAAAATGAAGACAAGAAATAATAACATAAAAACCTGGGAAACCATAGCAAGAATAAGCATAGCATTCGCCCTGCTCATATCCGTGTTGTTAATCGCTAACTATGCGCAATACAAAACCATGGATCCGGTGGAGTCGGAGCTCATTTTAGGTTTGGTACAGCGACTCAATGAAAACCCCGATGATGCACAATTACGCGATCAGATTCGAGCTTTAGACCTGCTATCTCGCAAGGCCTATTTTACCAAGCAGTGGCAGGTTCGAACTGGTGGATATTTATTGTTGATGAGTATCATCCTTTTGGTGATTTCCAAGCAAATGCAGCTGACCAATAAAGGAAAAGAAGTCGATTTTACAGAAAGAGAAGAGGGATTTGCGAGCCAAAAGAAAACCAGACTGTGGGTGAGTATTGCTGGAGGAACTATTGTGGTAATAGCCTTAGCATTCGCTTTTTTAAACCATAAAGATTTGGGTGAGAATTTAAACTATGCTATTGCTCAGAAAACGGAAGTTGAGTCCACTCCGGAAGCTCAAATCACTCCAGCTTCTCAAGAAACCATTATTGAAAATCCGAATGAACCTATCCAGACTCCTCCAGAGGAAATTCCTGCAATAGTTGAAGAAAAACAAGAGGAGCCTAAACCTGAACAAATAGAAGAAAAGATAATAGAAAAAACACCGAAGAAAGAACTTGAAAAAGAAGAATCAGTACAGCAAGAAGAACAAGTAAAAGCAGAGCCCATTGTAGAAGAAGATAAAGTAGTGAAAGAGGAAAACTCAAACACGCCAAGTTTTCCAACAGAAGCAGAACTCAAAGCCAATTATAATGCATTCAGAGGATTTGGAAGCAATGGAATCGATTTCCATAAAAACATTCCTACCACTTGGGATGCCAGCACAGGAGATAACATCCTCTGGAAAATAGAAATCCCCATTCATGGTTATAATTCTCCAATAATTTGGGGTGATAAACTATTTTTAAGTGGAGCGGATGCTAATAAACGAGAAGTTTATTGCATCGATAGAAATACTGGGGAAATCATTTGGACTTACGATGTAAGTGCTGTCCCAGGCTCACCAGAAAAATCACCCAAAGTAACTGATGATACAGGATTGGCAGCTCCTAGTCTTACTACCAATGGAATTCAGGTTTTTGCCCTCTTTGGAAATGGAGATTTAGTAGCCTTAGATTTATCAGGAAATAAACTATGGGATAAGAACCTCGGCGCTACCAATAACCACTATGGTCATTCCTCATCTTTAGTAGTTCATGAGGAGGTTCTAATAGTCCAATATGACATTAAGAAAAATCCCAAACTGATGGGTTTGAACATATTCACAGGAGAACAAATCTATTTAACACCTAGAAAAGTAAAAGTATCATGGGCTTCTCCGGTTCTTGTCAATACCGGAAATGAGATGGAAGTTATCCTAGCTGCCGACCCAATCATCGCCTCCTATCATCCAAAAACAGGAGTAGAGAATTGGCAAGTGGATTGCATTTTTGGAGAGGTTGGTCCTTCAGTTGCCTATGGCGATGGACTAGTTTTTGGAGTGAATGAATATGCCAAATTAGTAGCCATCAAATTGGGTGAAACAGCAGAAATCCTTTGGGAAGATGATGAATTGCTCTCCGATGTACCAAGCCCAATTGTAAAAGATGGGTTGATGTATTTAGCCACCAGCTATGGAGTAGTAGCTTGCTACGATGCAAATAGCGGAGAAAAATACTGGGAAAACGAATTTGATAATGGTTTTTATGGTTCACCCATTTATTCCGATGGAAATATTTACTTAATGGATATGGGCGGAATTGTTCATGTGTTTAAAGCAGGAAAAGAATTTGTATCTATTGCCTCCAATCCTTTAGGAGAAGATGGCATGACCAGCCCAGCTTTTATGGATGGAAGAATTTATCTTCGCGGTAATAAACGTTTGGTATGCATAGGGAAAAAGTAAAGGATGATAGCCCTGAAGTATACATGGAGCGGAGGTGAAATGTAAAAAGGGATAGCGTCCTTGGTTTTCAGACCAGGGCCTCAATCCTTTCGCAATGCTCAAGGCTTTGATCCCTTAGCTAATTTGAAAGGATGAAACGTATCCTTGGTATTAGGCGAAAATAAGATATTAGAAGTTCGAAATATCCATTCATCAATTTCCTTATCTTTGTAAGATAATTCTTCATTATGAGTACAATAGAAATTCGAAATCATATCATGCAACATCTTTCAAAAATCGAGGATGTATCATTTTTAAATGCCATTAAAACGATTATAGAATCTAAAGTTTCTTCAGATTATTATGAACTTAGTGATTATGAAATAGGAAGAGTAAATGAAGCAAGAGAGGATTTCAAGAATCAGAAAACCATTTCAAATGATGATCTCCAAAATGAAATAGGGGAATGGCTGAAAGAAGAATAGAATGGTCTATAGAAGCAAGAAATGATTTATTCCGAATCCTCAAGTTTTATAGAAATCGAATTGAATCGAACAAGTATAGCATAAAACTAAATAATAAGATTTCTAAAACACTTCTCACACTCTCTAAAAACCCCAATATAGGACTGAAAACCAGATTTGAATCAGTTAAAATTTATAATACTGGAGATTATCAAATTATCTATGAAATCTACGACCAACTTATTTTGGTGATTCTAATTTGGGATTGTAGGAGAAATCCATATAATAAGCGGATAGGTAAGCGAATCTCAAAGTATACATAGTCTTTTAGAAGTATTCTAAACTTTACAAAATTGGAGCCAAATAGGCTGGTTTTTACTATCTTCATCCTCTCATTTTATGGATATCAATATTCGTGAAAATCAGCGTAATTCGCGGACAAAATATGAAACAAAAAGTAGATCAAATAATAGCCGAAAAAGGCAGGAAGGTAGAAGCGGTCATACCCATTCTACAGGCCATTCAGGACGAGTATAATTACTTGCCTGAAGAGGCTTTGCAGCATGTGGCCGATAACACCGAGATTACATTGGAGCGTATTTATGGGATTTCTACTTTTTACTCTCAGTTTCGTCACGAACCTGTAGGGAAACACATGATAAAAGTGTGTGTGGGTACCGCTTGCCACGTGAAAGGAGCCATGCAGGTTTATGATGCTTTTAAACGAGAATTAAACATCCCAGAACAAAAAGAAACGGATTCAGATGGACTTTTTACAGTAGATAAAGTAGCTTGTCTTGGGTGTTGTACCATTGCGCCCGTTGTGCAAATCGACCAAACTACTTTCGGACATGTAGAGCCTTCCAAAGTAAAAGAGATTCTCGAAGATTTTCTCTCCTCGGATGTAAATCCAGCAACCTCAAAACTCGCAGCAAGTTTAAGTGATGCTAATAAAGACGGAGAGGTGAGAATCGGATTAGGTTCTTGCTGTGTGGCTAGTGGAAGTTCCGATGTGAAGAGAGAACTAGAGGAATCTTTACAGAAAAACCAAGCCAATGTGGATGTGAAAGAAGTGGGCTGTGTGGGTATTTGTAATCAGGTGCCTTTGCTCGAAATTCATAAACCCAACGAAAGCCCAACTTATTATACAAAAATAAAAGCCGAAGAGGTTAGTGAAATCATCAGGAAACATTTTAGGTCCAAGAGTATTTGGACCCGATGGAAGAATGATATTTCTGGAATCATAGACCAATATGTATTGAAAGACATCCCAAAGTCGGTTAAAAGATATGATTCTGAGCAGGTGGATACACCTGTTGCTGAGTTTTTAGATGGTCAGATTAATATTGCCACAGAGCATAGAGGATTTTTACAACCCACTGATTTAGAAGAATATTTAAAACTAGGAGGATTCCAGGCTTTCAAAAAATGTCTTAAGGAATTAGATCAGGATGCTATTATTAAATCCATTGAGAAGAGTGGATTGAGAGGAAGAGGCGGAGGAGGTTTCCCAACCTATAGAAAGTGGGAAATGGTAAAGAATGCCACCGATAAAGAGAAGTATGTTATCGTTAATGGTGATGAAGGTGATCCTGGGGCTTTTATGGATAGAATGCTATTGGAATCTTATCCTTTTAGAGTGATTGAAGGTTTAATGATAGCGGCTATTGCTGTGAAGGCTTCCTCAGGAATATTCTATATTAGAGCAGAATATCCTTTGGCAGTAAAGCGAATTAAAGAAGCCCTTTATTATTGTGAGAAAGCCGGTTTGATTGGCAAGAATATTTTAGGTAGTGGATTCGACTTCCCTGTAGAAGTATTTGAAGGAGCCGGTGCATTTATCTGTGGAGAGGAAACGGCTTTAATTGCTTCGGTTGAAGGAAATAGAGGATTGCCTAGCATGCGTCCGCCTTATCCTGCGGTAAAAGGGTTAAACCAAAAGCCAACTTTAATTAATAATACAGAGACTTTCGCTATGGTACCTTGGATTATACGCAAAGGCGCCGAGAAATTCCAAGAAATAGGAACAGAAAATAGCAAAGGAACCAAGGTGTTTGCTTTGGCTGGAAAGATAAATAGGGGAGGATTAATAGAAGTCCCCATTGGAATTAGTATTCGGGAGATTGTAGAGCGTATTGGTGGAGGTATCCCCAATGGAAAGGCTTTTAAAGCGGTGCAAATAGGCGGCCCATCTGGAGGATGTATTCCTGCTTCTATGATGGATACACCTATAGATTTTGAATCTCTAAAAGAAGCGGGAGCCATGATGGGTTCTGGTGGATTGGTAGTTTTAGATGAAGACGATTGTATGGTAGATATTGCCAAGTATTTCTTAAGCTTTACCCAAGATCAGAGTTGTGGAAAATGTACTTTCTGCCGTATTGGAACCACTAGAATGTTAGATGTTCTAGAGAAAATCACCAGTGGGAAAGGGGATATGGAAGATTTAGAGGTGTTGGAAAAATTAGCTTATAGTACCAAAAAAGGGAGCTTATGCGGTCTTGGGAAATCCGCACCAAATCCTATTCTATCTACCTTGAAATATTTCAGAGAAGAATATTTAGAGCATATCAATGGCACTTGTAGTACTGGAAAATGCCATGAAATGATAGAGTATTTCATAGAGGAAGAATGTATTGGATGTACCAAATGTGCACAAGATTGTCCCACCCAAGCCATTGCCCTAAAACCTTATGAAGTACATGTGGTGGAGAATGAGAAATGTATTAAATGCGATATCTGTCGCCAGGTTTGTCCTGTAAATGCTGTAATCATACGATGATTATTTTCTATAAAAAGCTAATGCGGATTTGTAATCTGCATAATAAATGAAGATTAAAGTCAGGCACACGGATTGCAAATCCGTGCAAGCAGAATGCAGTAATCATATAATGATTATTTTTAATGAAAAGCTAGCGCGGATTTGCAATCCGTGTAATAATGAAAGAATAATGTTTGGTGCACGGATTACAAATCCGTGTTAGTAGAACGGTAGTAAAATTCAGTTTAAAAAGATGATTAAACTCAAAATAAATAATCGATTTGTGGAGGTTGCTGAAGGTATATCAGTACTTAAAGTAGCAGAGAGCTTAGGCATTGAAATCCCTACCATGTGTTTCAAAGATGGTTTTGGCAATCACCCCAGCTGTATGTTATGTTTGGTGAAAGATGCCAAAAATGGGCAATTACATCCTTCTTGTGCCTTGCCGGCTGAAGAAGGAATGGAAATCATTACCGATGATGAGGAGATTTTTGAAGCCAGAAAAGAATCTTTAGAATTGCTCTTGAGCGACCATGTAGGAGATTGCGAAGCTCCTTGTCGCACTGCTTGTCCGGCCTATATGGACATTCCAAAAATGAACCGATTGATTGCTGAGCGAAAGTTTGATGAAGCATTGAAATTGGTAAAAGAAGAGATTGCATTGCCACTCATCCTTGGCTATATCTGCCCAGCTCCTTGCGAAGGTGCTTGTAGAAGAAGTCAGGCTGAAGCACCTGTTAGCATTTGTGAATTGAAGAAAATGGTTGCCGATGAAGACTTAAAGTCCGATGATTACTACTTACCCGAAAAATTGGCCTCCTCAGAAAAAAATGTTGCGGTAATCGGTAGTGGCCCCGCAGGATTGTCTGCTGCTTTTCATTTACTTAAATTGGGTCATTCGGTAGTGATTTTTGATCAGAATGAAGAAGCTGGAGGAAGCCTCCGATATGATATCCCTGAGGAGAAATTACCAAATTCTGCTGTAGGTGCAGAAGTAAAAATGGTAGAGAATTATGGAGCAGAATTCCGATTGAATACCACTATCGATAAAACCATTTTTGAAGATGAATTAAAGAAGGATTTTGATGCTGTCGTTTTTGCCTTAGGCAATTTTGAGGATGGTATAATGAAAGACTTCGGCTTCGAGAATAATAAGTTTGGTTTACTAGCTGATAAAGCCACTTTTCAAGTCAATGGAGAAGGCATTTTTGCTTGTGGAAATGTGATTCGCTCTAGAAAAATGGCAGTGACTTCAGTGGCACAAGGAAAACAAGTGGCACACTCTATCCATGATCATTTAGCTAAAAAAAATCCAGAAAAAATCTATAGAATGTTCAATTCTAGATTTGGTAAGTTAAAGCAGGAAGAGGTGGGTGAGTATTTAAAAGAGTGTGCATCTAAGGTTTCTGAGTCTACCTCGTCGATAGACAGGCCTGTCGAAGGGACATTTGATACTAGAAAAGAAAGATTAGAGTTAGACAAGGGTTCAAGAGTTTTCTCAATGGACCAAGCTGTGGAAGAAGCCGAGCGCTGTATGCATTGTGAATGCCGGAAACCCCATACTTGTAAACTAAGAATCTACTCTGACGAATATAAAGCCGACCGCAGAAAGTTTATGTTTGGAGAGCGCAAAACCCTCAAGAAACATATGCAGCACGAACTTATCGTTTACGAACCAGAAAAATGCATCCGTTGTAATCTTTGTGTGGATATTTCAGCCTTACAAAAAGACAGTTTAGGCTTTACGAGTATTGGTAGAGGATATACTGTTGAAATCAATATTCCCTTCAATAAAAACATGAAAGATATTTTTGATAAAACCGCTTTGGAATGTGCAGAGGCTTGTCCTACTGGAGCTATTAGTTTGAAGTAAAAGAGGTCCGCTAATTTTCGCGAATAAAACTAATTTTCACTAATTGAATTAACTAATTAATCCATTGTCTTTCTAATTTTACTACTTTCCAATTTTCTTGTTTCTCTTATAGAGCAATAAACCCAACGCCACAATCCATTTCGCATCCCCAATATTCAAACATAATAATTCCAAGTTGATCATCATGGAAGAACCTTGAAAAACGAATATGACCACCATATAAAAAAGGATACATGTTATAGAATAGATCTTTAAATTCATTGTCAAATTCAGAAAATGATTTTAAACGATACTTCATATATAGGCTTGTATTTAATTTTTTAACTCTAGCTTTTGTCCTTTCTTTACTGTTTGATTTTAAACTATCAATGAGAAAATGATAAATCTTATTATCATTGTTTTTTATAGTTGCCCAACTATAATTTGAAAATAAACTATCTGACATTGATAAGAAAATATAGGAACTATCTTGAATAGGTGTATTTATTCTCCTTAAATAATACCATTTTATGTTTTCTCTATATACACGATCATTTCTTATAAGTTGATTCAATACTGTGGAGTCTAGTTCTGTTCCGGGAAATGGATATGGAGGAGGTGGTCCCAACCTAGGGAATACTGTTCCATTTAAGAAATTTGATTCCTCTAAATAATGAATTGTTGCAACAATAGCTTTTTCATTCTCTGTTTCAATATCTTTTTCACAAGATAAAAGAGGTAGTAATATTATTAGGAGTAGGAGTCTTTTCATGCTTTTATTCTTACAAAAAGCAAGCCATATTGATTTTAGTAAGAGCTAATTTTAAAACTTTTTTATTGTCCCAGGGGAGCTAATAGTTTGATTTGATGATGGTCTACTAATTTTTGTGGATGGAGCCAATTAGACTAATTCAGATAATCAATGACTGGAAATCATTATGAATTACCACTTTGCGACCTTTGCATGTTTTTCCTCTGCCCCCTTTGCGTGGAATCTTATTTTTAATCATAAAACAATTTCATCTACTTTTACACTCAAAACTAATCAAGCCCACAATGATGAAAATATCAAGCATCCTCAAATCATTTTTTCTAATCAGCTTATTGGCTGTTTTTACTTTGCAAACCAATGCTCAATCTAGTGCAAAAAGTCAAAGGGATGCACAAATCAGTAAATCAATAGGCCATGGGGCCCTAATTGGAGGACTATCGGGTTTAGTATTTGGGAGAGGTTTTGGTGGAGTAGTGGGTGGAGCTATGATAGGCGCAGGAATAGGAGCAGTGGCAGGAGCTGTGAATGGAAGCTCAGATAATCCTCAACTGCAAAGTGAAGTAGACTTCTTGATTGACAAATATGGAGAAAGCAATATGCTAGGCTATGTAGATTTAATGGAATGCAAACATGATGAAGCCATCACTCACTTTATAGAACAAGAATTCTCTAATAATAAAGATTATAAAGTGGCCAGCCTTTGGATGAAAGCCATCACCGAAAAAGATAGAGGAAATACAGAACGTTGTAATGAACTCTATCAATTGATTGCTAATAATGACTCTAGATTCGAAACTCCACAAGATGCAGAGATTCAAGTGATAGAATTATATATTGGTTTGATGGCGGATAGAGAGTCTTATGAGATAGTTTGTGGGGAATAGAATCAAGTTGATTTATTTTCTTTGTGGAACTTAGTGAATCCTTTGTGCTTCTTCGTGTAATCGCTTTTGTAATAACTGTTCTAAGAATAAACAGAGCATTATTTTAATATCTTTTTTTCAATTATAAAATCCACAACATCCTTAGCCCAAACCTGATAAGTAAATTTTGATGGATGAACCCCATCACTGAAAAATTCAGAAGCTTTACCTTCTACTTGATATTTCTTTTTCCAAGATTCTACGGTGATCAGTTCTTGTGAGAAATATACATCATCAAATGATTTGATGGTTTCGTCGAGTTCTTTTCCTAACATATCCACTAAATTCCCCACTGAAAAACGAATAAGCCTGCTAAAAGCTGGGAATTCTTTGATGGGAGGCATATTCATAAATACGATGGGTGTATTGGGAAATAGTGCTTGTGTGTCTTTTAAAAGCGCAATGATATTTTCTCGCCAAGTCTTAGGGCTATTCATAGCAAAGGAATCGTTTGCGCCCAAAGCAATCACTATGATATCGAAATTCCGTTCTGTGATTTTAGGAAGGATCTTAAATCGAACTCGTTTTGCTGTATAGCCATTCCTAGCATAAACTCTCCAATAGACATTAGTATTTAATCGGCTCGATATTTCCTTGGCAATAGTTCCTCCAATGGCCTCCTCATGGGTTTCTGCTCCTACACCAGCCATACTACTCTCACCAATACATAGTAAACGGAGGCTTTTATCAGAATTAACTTTTACATTTCCTTCTATTCCTGTGGCTTCGGGCAATCTAGGAACGGTTCTTTTAATGATTTCTCCTTGGATATAGATGATAGGTAAAATGGGAAGCACCAAAGGAGCGGCAAGTATATATTTAGTCTGAGGTTTCATAAACAATATTTAGCTACAAAGGTGATTCATTTTCTCGATTCTGAAAAGTGAAAATCCCTTAAAAATGGTGTTGTTCTAGCTTTCTGATTGCTCAGCAAGTTCTTCATTCCTCATGAATATAGCCTGAAAGGTTTTGAAGGTAAAAGCCAGAACTACCGCACCAATAAATAATCCAATAATTCCACCAAGTACCATCCCGCCAGTAGCTCCCAATAAAATAGCCAACATAAGAATATTAACTCCTCTACACTTTAAGATAGGTTTAATGAAAGAATCGCTGATGGCCCAAGCCAAACTCCAAATGGCAAAAATCACAGCGGGGGTGGTGTTGGCATAGCTGAATACACGATGATGACTGGCAAAATAATAAAGGCTAGCGGCAGTTGAATGATAGCTATGAATAGAATGATGAGGGATACTACTCCTGCAGCTGGAAAACCAATGGCAAATAAAGCAATACTTAAGAATATGGTCTGCAATACGGTCGTTCCCAACACCTTTGAACTACTCCGCGAATGGTGGCACTGGCTAACTTGGCAAACTCTTTTCCTTCTTTTCCAGCAAAGAAGTTGTCGGCTTGTTGAATAATATCCGAAAATCCATATACATAAATCGGGTTTAAACCGAATTCTATTCCTCCCCAGCCGGCCCAGGTTTTACCAACAGTAAGTTGCCATTTTGGAGCAATATTGAAGCGTAGAAAGGCAAAGTTAAGGCCTTTAAAAATATTATCAATAGATTGAGGTTCAAAGGTGAAGGTATATCTATTGTTTGAAATGGAAAATTTTTCATGAACATAAGCCTTAATTTCCAATCTGAATTGCTCCATACTAAATTTGATGAAAGGTGTGTTCCGTCTTGAAACCGACTGGTAAAACCAGAACGAAAATGCATCAATACATCTATGTTCTTAAACAATTTTTGTTTCTCAATAGTGATGATACTGCTGGTGCTTGTAGTATCATCTTGTTCTACTTGTGCAAAACTCGTGAATACAATTCCAACTAATTAAGATCAGGAATATAACTTTTAGTTTCATGATTCTAGCTTTTGTCCTCTTTTTTCATCGATAGAAATTTTCCATAAGTTAGACTCCTCCATAGCCATTCTAATGGACCAAAAGTGTAATACTTTAACCAAAGTTTAGCCAAATACACTTGTAAAATGAAAATAATAACAGCAATGATTTCCGCTTGCCATAGCGTAATCTTCCCAAAATATCCTAAGGCATAAGGATAGAAAATTAAAATGCCAAAGAAAGTATGACTGAGGTAACTGGTAAACGACATTCTTCCAGCAAACTTTAATCCCGACATCATATTTTCTCCTATCTTGGTTTTATAGAGGATGGTAATAATGGAGATATAGGCAAAAGCCATATTTATCTGCCCAAAACTGAATAGGAATTTATAAAGGATATCGTTCCAAGTGCTAGGAAATTGGCCCATGCTGCCACCTACTTGTTTCGATAAGAGGGTGAGCCCCAAACCTAAAATAGAATAGATGACAAGGCGTTTCACAGAATGTGCTTTCTCTTGAAAATAGCCTGTGTACATTAAGTAATAACCTAAAATGAACAGTGATAGTAATTTAAATGGACGCCCAGAAGGCAATAAATCGAACCAGCGCCAAAGCAAGTTATGCCAATTCATTTTTGTGACTTCCCAGAAGCTGCCATTCATAAAGGGTTCTACGAGTTGTGTGGGTTCGATATCTAAATAGGTTTTTAAGGCCAAACTCTTTTCAGGATTCATAAATCCAGGTTTCCACATCAGCATAAAGATGTCAATAAGTAAGGGCATCATAAATGCAAGAGCAGAAACGGTGAATAGTTGTTTGGGTTTTAGGTTTCTGAACAAGGTGAAAAGAAATCCAACGAAAGCATAAATCATTAAAATATCGCCAGACCAGAAGAAGCTATGAATAGCTCCAAAAAGGATTAAAAACCCGAGTCTTCGATAATAAATGGGCATAAACTCAGCTTGGTTATTTCTGTTTTTATGGAACTGAAAATAGAAACCAATTCCAAAAAGAAGCGAGAAAATGGTATAGAACTTGGTGTCGACAAAAATTCCGATAAGCTTATAAATCATCAAATCGGTTTCGAAGCTGGGCCATAGTTTAATCTCTGTAAAAGGGAGAAACCGAACGCCACTAAAACTCATGATATTGGCCAGTAAAATTCCTAAAACGGCGAATCCTCTGAGTGCATCAATGGCTTCTACTCTGTTTTTTCCTTTGGTAGGGGACTGTTTGGTGGGCATAAACATTAATTTTGTTTTGGGTTTTTAGATATTTTACAAGTATAGTAAAAAAATGACAATGCCTATTCTATTGTCATGCATAAAAATTGAGTAATTTTGAGGCAAAAGATATGTTTATGAAACCAATACTTTTTCTTTTGTTATTCCTTCCATTATTGAATTTTAGTCAATCCTTTGGTTGGAATATTAACCGAGGAGACCAAAACTTAAGTGGAGTCACAAATGTTGAGATAGCCGATCAGCTTGAAGTGAAATGGACTTTTAAGGCAAATGATGTGATCAAGAGTTCGCCAGTTTTTGGAGGGGATTTGATATTTGTGGGCTGTGATGATGGAAGTTTATATGCCCTCAATAAGAAGGGTGAGCAGGAATGGAAGTTTCAAGTGGAGACCAGTTTTGAAGCACCACCCATGTATTTAGATGGATTGGTTTATATTGGTTCATTGGAGGGGGGTCTTTATGCTATTGATGCCAAAACTGGAGAAGAAAAGTGGAGCTATGAAACCGAAGGTCAGATTTCAGGCTCGGTGAATTGGGCATACTCGTCCGACCAAAAAACCAAACAAATTCTCTTCGGCAGCTACGATTTCTTTCTTCATTCTGTGGATGCTCAATCCGGAAAGCTCCTCTGGAAGTATGAAACCGATAATTATATAAATGGAGCTGCTGCCATTTATGAAAATCTAGCCATTTTTGGAGGCTGTGATGGCTACCTTCATTTGGTGGATGTTTATACAGGGAAAGTAAAAGACACCATTATGATGGGGACTTATATTGCTTCGTCTTCTGCCATTCATGAACATTATGCCTATTTTGGAAATTACGATGGAACTTTTTTTAAAACGGATTTAAAGGAAATGAAGATCATTTGGAAGAACGAGCAAACAGGCTCTTTTGTGGGTTCTCCTGCTGTTAATGAAAGTAAAGCCATCATTGGTTCTCAAAACAGATATGTCTATTGTTATGATACAGAAAGTGGAGATGTTTTGTGGAAATTTAAAACCCTGAGAAAGGTAGACAGTTCACCGATTATTGCCCATGATAAAGTCTTGGTAAGCTCCACTGATGGGAGAGTATATGTTCTTGATATTGAAACAGGGGAGAGGCTCTGGTCTTACGAAATAGGTAGCCCTATTATTGGAACTCCTGCAATCAATAAGAAGATGATCATCGTGGCAGCTCAAGATGGTAGTATATTTTGTTTCACCGAAAAAAAATAGAAAAATGACTCGCCCAACTTTAACTTTAAACACCCTTCAGGCTAAAAAGAATATTCAGAAGATGAAGGCTATTTGTGAGCAGCATGAAATGGATTTTCGACCTCATTTTAAAACGCATCAATCTCCTCAAATAGCGGAATGGTTCAGACAAGAAGGCATTGACAAGTGTACTTGCTCATCATTAGATATGGCTTATGAATTTGTAAACCATGGATGGAAAGATATTTGTGTGGCTATTCCTCTAAATGTGAGAGAAATGCAAAAAGCGAATCTAATAGCTAGTCAAGTGAAATTATCCTTATGTGTTGACCATTTGGAAACCCTCACTCGTTTGGCTCAAGAAACCTATTCTCCCATTTTTGTTTTTATAGAGATTGATACGGGATATGGAAGGAGCGGGGTTTATTATGAAGACAGAACTTTAATCAATAGCCTCCTCAAAAAGATTGATGTTACTGAACATCTGGAATTCTCTGGATTTTTAAGTCATACCGGCAATAGCTATCATTCATTAAATGCTAAAAAAGGAAGAAGTATTTTTGAGGAAGCCAGAAAAAACATGGAGGAGCTTAAGAAGGAATATATGGAGCAATATCCTCAAATGATCCTCAGCATGGGAGATACCCCTTCGAGTAATTTCGCCGACAAGTTTGATGGGATTGACGAGTGGCGCCCCGGAAATTTCATCTTCTACGATTTTATGCAATATGCTATAGGGGCTTGTGCAGAAGAGGAAATCGCAGTACGAGTAAAATGTCCGGTCATTGGTATTTACCTCAAAAGAACAGAAATTGCCATTTATGGTGGTGGAGTTCATCTCTCAAAAGATTCCATACAATACCAAAAAGAAACCATTTATGGCTGGGCCCATTATGAAAATGAAAGTATAGCAAATGGATTTCCTGTTATAAGCCTAAGTCAAGAGCATGGAATTATCAGGGTTTCTGAAGCCTTTCTCAAAAGAGTAAAAATTGGAGATATTTTAGATATTATCCCCATTCATAGCTGCATGACAGCGGATTTAAATGCCTATTATTTAACAGAAGACAGTCGGCAAATATCTAAGTTTCGTACTTATTAGAATATTTTAGCACTATTTAATTTCTTCAATTTCTGTGATTTACTAAATTTGTAGCACCAAAAAACTAATATCATGGAACGAAAAGACATTGAAGAGTATTTTAATGTAGCTCTAGCTACCTCTCTAGTTATTTTTGGTTTCGACTTGGAAAAACTCCACGTACTATTGAAACTAAAAGATGAAAACCCTTATAAAGGAGCCTATATTTTACCCTCGAAATATATAAAACCAGATGAAAGTATCGATATTTGTGTCAAACACCTCTTGGAGGAATCTATAGGGAACGAAGAAGCCTATATTGAACAGCTCAATGCCAGTGGTAAGGTGTTTCGTAACCCTCTGGGAAGGGTTGTCAATATTGGTCATTATGGGCTAATCAGATATGATAGTGATGAGTCCATGAAATGGTCGAAAACAGGATTGAAATGGTTTCCTTACGATGAAATTCCCGATTTGGCTTTCGATCACAATGATATCATCGATTTTGCCAAAGAGAGATTGAAGAGAAGGGTAAAACGTCGTCCGGTTGGTTTTAACCTTTTGCCAAAAGAGTTCACCATTACGCAACTACAGGCGCTTTACGAAGAAGCACTGTCCAAGTCATTCGATAAAAGAAATTTCAGGAAAAAGATTTTTAACTCCAATTTACTCGTTGACTTAGAGAAGACAGTAGAATCAATAAATGGAAAAGAATCTAAGCTTTATAAATTTGATGAAGATAAGTATGCTAAGATGTCATTAAAGGGATATGATTTCTTGTTTTAAAACATATACCCAATCGTAAAATAACTAGCTCGGGAACTCATCTTTGGCGCATCTTGTTCTTTCATAATTTCGGAGAAGCCATTCTTGAAGTTTAGACTCACAAATATGGAGCTCACTTCCAGTCCTATTCCAAATACTAAGCCTGTTTCTGATTGGTGGAATCGATTTTCAAAATCTAAGGATTCTCCCCCTGCTTTTCCAGAAAAATGATAGGAATAGTAAGCTCCTGCTGAAACATAGAAACGACTATTCATTTGTCCCATTCCAGAAGCCAATACTAAACTGACAGGCGTACTGATGCTTTGTGTTCTGAAGTTTCCATCAGGGAATCCGCTTCCCATTGAAGAGTAAAGTACTTCGGGTAGTAAAGAAATGTTTTTGGTAATTTTTAGTTGGGTCATCAGACCTATTTCATAGCTAAATTTGTTTTTACCATTATAAAAGTCATCTGAATAATGATGATGGCTACTTCCAAAACTGGCTTTTAAACCATATCTGAGTCTTGGGACTCCTCCATTTTTTGTTTGTGCGATTAGATATTTACTTGGCTCTAGTTTTTCTTGTTCCGCTAACTTTATCGTCAAGTCGAAAAGAAGCTCTGTTATTTCCTTCATGCCATTATAGTCGATGGTTTCTGCATCATCTTGAGGTTTGTGGTATGGGCCAACAATTCCCGAAGAAATATAAAGTGCAGGAATTCCAAAATCTCCAAATGGCCCCGAATCGGTTCTTTGTGATACTTTCTTACCGGAATTCTTAATCTTGATTTGATGGTTTTTGGCCACTTCTTCCAAGATGTCATGTCCTCCATTAACACTAGCCATAGCGCCAATCACGCATTGTTGGCTCTCCGAATATCGACCTATCATATCGATACTCATCATTAGCTTTATATCATCAGCAGGAAAGAATTCCTGTTTTAATACCTTAGTAGAGCCAATCAACCCACTTTCTTCTCCATCAAATGCAATGAGAATAACACTACGTTTCAATAAATGACTATTTTCTTTTAATGCCCTCCCCAGTTCTATCACACCTGAAGTACCCGATGCATTATCATCGGCCCCATTATAGATAATTTTTTCGCCTTTAGAATTATAATAAAAGGATACATGATCATAATGTGCACCCAAAACGATATATTCATCTTTTAATTTGGAATCACTTCCTTCAATCAGAGCAATTACGTTGTGACCAACAAGATTGGTGGTGCTGAAATAGGTATTAAAAGGATGCAGATAAGAGTCTCCAATGGTTTCTAGACCAAATTCTTTAAAATAGCCAGCAATATAGTGAGCGGCTTTTAATCCTGAGTGAGTGGAGAGGCCTCTACCTTCTAAGGAATCACTAGCCAACACATAAACATGTTTTTTTAATGAATCGGCTGAAACTTCAACTTGTGCAATAACATTAATTCCACTGATGAGGATGACTAAAAAAGTTAGGATGTGTTTTTTCATAGATAGTTGATGTGTTTTTGAGGATGTCAAAGATAAAAATAATCGTTATGTATAATTTTTCTTCTTCGTTTTATCCTATTAATCTTTATATTATATTTGACTGCTGTAGTATACACATTGTAAAACCATATCTCATGAAGAATATTCTCTTTTTATTTCTATCCTTATTTACCTTTGGAGCTTTTGCTCAAGGTTCTGATACCTTAATTGCAGAGTCAAAAATTAAAGAAGTCAATCTGTTTTTTAGTGGTGCAGAAGTGAGTCGTGAAGTCACTTTTAATGCCAAGAAAGGCAAGCAATTATTATTAGTTGATGAATTACCGGTTCAATTTAATCATCAGAGTTTGCTAGTGAGTAATGTGAAGAATGCCAAAATATTGTCGGTGAAGTTAGAGAATGGGCGTTCAAAAAAAGTAGATGATAGAGCTCAAATCAAAGCTATTGAATTAGAAATTAAAAATCTGAAGCAAAAGATAAAAGACAATAGAATTGAAAAGCAGGTCTTTCAAATGGAAAAGGATTTTATTTTAAATAATGGTGTGTTAGGTGGTGATAAAGGAGCTACCATAGCCGAAATTAAAGCTGGCGCAGAATTTTATAGAACCAAGCTGACCGAGATCAGTAAAAAGGTTTCAGCACTTGATTTGGAACTGGATAATATAAAAGAAGAGATAGTGGACTTAGATAATAAGAGGTCTAAAATCAAAATGGAAGGGAGCAAAGAGTATAGTCAAGTTTATATTCTTTTAGAAAATGAGAAAGAGGTTTTAAAGCAAACTTTCAAGCTAAGCTATTATTTAACCGCCGCAGCTTGGGAACCTGTTTACGATTTTAGGGTGAAAGAATTAGGCGAGCCTTTAGCCATTGATTATAATGCGATTATTTATCAAAACTCTGGCGAAGATTGGAAAGAGGTAGCTTTGACTTTGTCCACAAGCGATCCAAGTTTGGGGAGTGCCAAGCCCGAGTTGGAGGACTGGTTTATTGATAAGAGAAAGGCAAAAGAAAATAAATATAATTCTACTGTTCTTGGAACTGAAAAAAACGCATCGTTAAAAGGACAATTAGTTGATGCTGAGACTTATGAACCGGTTCCCTTTACAAATGTTATTCTTGAATATAATGGTACTCAAATTGCTGGTACATCAACAGATTTTGATGGGAATTATACTATGAAACCTATTCCTAATGGTGTGTTTACGCTTAAGGCAAGTACGATTGGTTATCAGCCAGTTATAGTTGAGTATGTGATTGTAGAAGAAGGAAAAATTAATTTTTTGGATGTTGAAATGAATTCTCGAGAAATAAATTTGGACGCGGTAGAAATTATAGCCTATGAAGTACCATTAATATCTAAAGATGAGACTACAACAGGCGGCACATTTTCATTTAATGATGATGCTCGTAGGCCAAATAGAAATGCTTCATCTGTTGTAACAACAGTTGGAGGTGTAAATCTTTCAGATCGGAGTAAAGGTTCCAATAGTTCCATTATAACAGAAAACTATCTTACAGAAAATGTAAAGCAAAAGTTGAGCAATCTAGAATATGAGGTTAAAACGCCATTCACCGTTCTTTCCGATGGGAAAGATTATAGCCTAAAGATTAAAGAAGTAAAAGTCCCAGTAGACTACGTT
Organism: Lentimicrobium sp. L6; assembly: GCF_013166655.1. Lineage (NCBI taxonomy): Bacteria > Pseudomonadati > Bacteroidota > Bacteroidia > Bacteroidales > Lentimicrobiaceae > Lentimicrobium > Lentimicrobium sp. L6. The sequence continues at coordinate 25,696 of NZ_JABKCA010000038.1, read as the reverse complement.
TACTATGCTATTCCTAAATTGGATGATGATGTTTTTCTAACCGCACAAATTCCCAATTGGACAGATTTAAATTTGCTCTCCGGAAAATCGAATATCTATTATAGCGGCACCTATGTTGGAGAAAGTTATATTAGTGACTCCTATGCAGGTGATACTTTGGATGTTTCTCTAGGAAGAGATAGAGATATTATGGTCACCAGAAAAGGAAATAAAGAAAGACTAGAAAGAAAAGTATTAGGCAAGAGCATTCTAGAAACCCTAAGTTGGGATATTGAAGTGAAGAATAATAAAAACACTGCTGTAAAAGTGATTTTAGAAGACCAGTTTCCACTTGCCATCAATCAGAATATTGAAATTGAATTGATTGAAGTTTCTGGTGCTAAATCTGAACCGAAAACAGGAAAACTCACATGGGATTTGGAGCTTGAACCTAAAGCCTCTGTTGAATTACAGGTGACTTATACTGTTCGCTATCCAAAATATTCAAAATTATATCTTGATTAGCCGATCAAGGGTTGTCGACCTTTTTGGAAGGTCGGCAACCCTTGACCTTTTTGGAAGGTCGGCAACCCTTGACCTTTTTGGAAGGTCGGTAACCCTTGACCTTTTTTTTGCCTTTTGAAAGAAATATCGATGCCAGAATTATTTAACAACAAATATTAATATTTATGAGTAATCAAGAAACACCAATGTTGGTCCTATCAAAAATCGTTGATAAACAGATTGAGAAAATAGAGCTATTGGAGAAAATAGCGCTGGGTATATTTGGTTTAGGCATTTTGATATTTTATACAAATGCTATAGTTTATGTAATGGCATTTGGAGGAATATTATTATCAATGAGCTATTTCTTATTGGCATTCAGAACCTATAAATTTGAGGACTCTCAAGAGTCAGAGTCTATACTACAATCACAAGGAATGATTTTGTTTCTCTCGAAGCTTAATTATTTGGCCTTTTCCATTGGAAGTGTTGGTTTGTTATTTGCCATCGCAAGTATAGCTGGTTCTGAGAAAATGGTATCAATTTCAATTATCACTCTAGTCACTAGCACCGGTTTTCTTATTGCCAGTAAATCATGGCAAGAAAATCATGTTTTAGGAAAGGGCTTATTGATTAGAAATATGCTTTTCTTAATAGCCTTAGGAATGACTTTATTGGTTTAATTGAAGTTCTACCTTAACTATCAGAATAGGGAGTTTGATTTTTTTAATTCCAGTATTCTAATATCTTTGTTCTAACAAAATCAAATATTAAATAATGAAATCATCCAAATTTATACTTGCTATCCTATTCTTGTGTTTATCCTTTTCGGTATATGCGCAAACGGAGGAGGCTAAAGTTAAAACTAAGAAGTTCTCAAAAACCTTTGATCTAAGATTTGAGAATGGTGCCATGTTGGGTAATAATACTGAATTTTCTCAGCAAGTGGTGGATGCATCCTATTATAATGGTGCAGATATACGTTTGGGGTTTCGTAATGCTAATGCAGATGATATTTATAGTAATGTATATCGTCGTCCTTATTTTGGAGTTGGACTTTATACCTCTACTTTCCATAATACCGACATCGGAAATCCGGGAGCGGTATATTTCTTCTTAACCATCCCCCTCAAATTTGAGGGCCTCAAAAAATGGTCTTTCTCTTATTCTGGAGCATTTGGTTTATCTTATAAATTCAATCCTTACGACCCTATTAAAAACCCAACCAATGTATTCGTAGGTTCCTATAAAAACTGTTATGTACATTTAGCTTTTGTAGCTAATTATAAATTTAATGACCGATGGTCAGCTAATGGTTCTTTCGGATTCAAACATTTTTCCAATGGCTCTTTCAAGCAACCAAACTACGGTTTAAACCTAATTCCTATAACAGTTGGTGTAAGTTATAAGATGGACAAAGTGGAGGTTGTTAAAGAAGGTCGCCCTATCCCGAAATTCGAAAGACATAACCTGGTGAATGTAGCTCTTGGAGTGGGAAGTAAGAACTATCAAGTTGGAGGAGATAACTACTTGAAAACTACTTTAACTATCGATTTCTTAAGACAGATTAATTATAAATATAGAATTGGAGCTGGTTTGGATATTTTTTATTCTGATAAATCCAATTATAGAAATAAATCAGATCAATCTACTTTTTCCAAATCCTATACATATGCACTTACTGGTTCTTGGGAGTGGGCCTTAACAAAGAAATTATATGTGCCAATCGCTATCGGTTTCTATTTACATCGCAATGAAGAAAACGATGAAAAAACAGTGTATTACGAAAGAGTAGGTATGCGCTATCGCATCACTGATCATTTCTTTGCGGGAGTTACTATAAAAGCTCATGCCGGTGCTGCTGATTATTTTGAATGGGCTGTTGGGTATACGATTTACTAGGGTCGTCGACCCTCTTAAGAGGGTCGACGACCCTAAAGCTTTCTTTTTTTCCTTATCTTTATGGCAAAAAAATATCATGCCCTCAGAAAAGATTTTAACGCGCATCGAACCTGGGAATGTATATCACATCTATAATAGAGGATTGAATCATCAGAAAGTATTCTTTCGAGAGAAGGATTATTATATGTTTCTGGATAAATTTATTGAATACCTTTATGATTACTGCGATTTATATGCCTATTGTCTTATACCCAACCATTACCATTTTGTATTACGAGTGAATGATGAAAATGGAGATCAATTTAGTAGACAAATAGGAAGCCTCATCGTGAGTTATACCAACAAAGTTAATTTGCGAAAGGATAGAATCGGAGGATTATTCATGAAACCATTTAGAAGGATTCTGGTCAGAAGAGAGGACTATTTAAAAAGGCTTATATTTTATGTAAATCACAATGCTGCAAAGCATGACTTAGTGAAAAACTTCAGAGATTATAAATTCAGTTCCTATCCAGCCATGTTATCTGATGAAGATACTATTGTTGCTAGAGAAAAGGTGTTTCAGATATTCAACAACAAGGAAGAATTTGTTGAGTACCACAATTTCCGTCATGAAGATTTCAAAATACGGAGGTATCTTCTAGAAGACTAGGTTCGTCGACCCGCTAAAGGGGTCGACGACCCTAAATCCTCAAAAAAACCAGGATAACTCTTATTAATAGCCTCTGCATGTTCAATTTCAATGGGCCCTGAAGCAATTAATGCAGCAATTGCACCTGCCATGGCAATTCTATGGTCATTATTGGAATGGATTTTTCCTCCACTGATTTCTCCTCCTTTTATAATCATCACATCTCCATCTAGTTTTATTTTTATGCCTAATTTCCCCATCTCTTGCTGAAGAACCAAAGCTCTATTGCTTTCTTTATGATACAATCTTGTGACGCCTGTTATTCTTGTTTCACCTTTGCAAGCTGCTGCTAAAACAACCAGAGGAGGGAATAGATCAGGACAATGGGTGGCATCAAAATCGAAAGCCTGCAAGGGAGCTTTGCTGATTTTTATAGACTCCTCAGAGATTTCAACTTTTGCACCTGATTTCTCTAATGCATCGAGTAGGGCTCTGTCTGCTTGAAGTGATTGAGGGTTTAAGCCTTTTACATCTACTTCACCAGCAATGGCTCCAGCCACCAAGTGAAAAGCCGCGCCACTCCAATCGCCTTCTATCTTATAGTTTCTGGCTTTGTATTTTTGGCTTCCTTTTATTTTGAAAGTTTCGTAATTCTCTTGCTCCACTTGGGCTCCAAATGCTTTGAGGATGTCTAAAGTCATGTCGATATAGGGAATACTTTGGAGTTTATTGACTTTTAAAAGGCTATCGTTTTCTGCCATGGGTAGGGCAATCAGTAGGCCTGTGAGGACTTGTGAACTAATACTCCCGTCAACTTCTGCTACTCCACCTTTTAAGGGCCCAGAAACAGTAAGAGGAAGATATCCATTATGACTTTCCACTGTTACTCCTAAATCTCTCAAAGGAGTTTCTACCATGTTGATAGGGCGTTTTAATAGCGAGCCCTCCCCAGTAAGCTTTATGGTTTGAGGGAATAATGCAGCAATAGGAGTGAAGGTCCGAATACCCAAGCCAGACTCCCCAGCCGATAAGGTTTTTCCTTTGAAGTCTCGCTTTCCTAAAATACATACCTGATCACCAGAAATATGAACCTCAGCACCCAATTGCTCTGCTACTTTTAAAATGGACATGCTATCATTACTAAAATCGGCATTACTAATCTGAGTTTCCCCATCAGCTAATAAAGCTATAGCGATAGCTCTTTGCATATAACTTTTTGAGGAGGGTGCTTTAACAACACGCTGATATTTTGAAGGATAAATTGTTTTGTTCATTATTCTAGTTTTTTTTGGGGGTTGTCATCTTTCTAAGCCTTATCTATTATGAAGAGACTAAAAATGGGTGCGTTTTTCTTTTACCTGGTCGGCTCGATATTAAATAGCTTAATTATAATCTCAAATTCGAGGCTTGTGCAGTCATTAAAATGTGAGTTTACTGTTGTAAATGACCATTTTATGTGCAAGCGTAACGAAGAAGTCTGAATTTCTAATTAACCATTTAGAATCTGTGTTTGTTTGTTAATAGACTCCTGATGTATAGCCTTAAATACAGCCGCAATGATTTCTGGACTCAACTGAGCTTCTTCTCCTTTTTTAATGTTTTTATCTAAAAGATGATCCCATCGCTTCGATTGTAAGACAGTCATATTATTCTCTTTTTTATACCTACCAATGGCTTCCACTTCCTCCATTCTCTTACCAATTATCTTGATGATTTCTTGATCGTATATGTCTATTTTATAACGTAAATCCTCCAATTCATCCAAACTCACATTCTCTGGTTTTACTTGGCGGAAAACTAATTTCTCAAGCATTTCATCAAAAGCTGCTGGAGTAATTTGTTGTTTGGCATCGCTCCAAGCACAATCTGGGTCGGGGTGTACTTCTACCATCAATCCATCGAAATTTAAATCTAATGCCTTTTGTGATAAACTTTGAATAAGACTCCTTCTACCACCAATATGACTTGGATCACAAATCAAAGGTAAGTTTGGAAGTCGGCGTTTCAATTCAATGGGGATTTGCCATTTAGGTATATTTCTAAATAGACTTTGCTCATAAGTGGAGAATCCTCGGTGAATGGCTCCAATTTTATCAATTCCTGCTTGATTGAGTCTCTCAATGGCTCCAATCCACAGCTCCACATCAGGATTAATGGGGTTTTTTACAAAAACAGGAATATTAACGCCTCTTAAAGAGTCGGCTATTTCTTGCATAGCAAACGGATTTGCAGAGGTTCGAGCCCCAATCCAAATGATATCAACGCCAGCTTTTAAGGCTTCATAAACGTGTTTTACCTGAGCCACTTCGGTGGAAGTGAGTAGACCAGTTTCTTGCTTTGCCGTTTTTAGCCATTCTAATCCTTGGCTACCTACTCCTTCAAAGGTATTGGCGCGGGTTCTAGGTTTCCAGATTCCGGCTCGGTACACTTGAACTCCAGTGTTCTTTAATTCTTTGGCGGTATTGACCACTTGTTCTTCTGTTTCAGCGCTACAAGGGCCTGAAATGAATAGTGGCTTTTCTATGGAGCTGATTCCCCAATCTTCTAATTTTTTAATTTCTATATGTTGTTCCATAATATCTTTTATTTAGAGCTTTTCTATAAAGTTGAGTGTTTGAGCTATAAAGTTAAGGTTCGAGGCGTGTGAGAAATTCAAACCGCAGAATACTGGAGTATTTGAGGATTTGGATTTTGAGCAACAACAATGAAGTCTGACTTTATAGCCGAACACTATTTAGGCTTTTAAAACGCGTTTAATACTATTTGCTTTATTTATCATTTGGTTTAAATCCTCCGTTTTTCTTTGGAGGATATTTTCTTTAAATAATTGGAGTTGCTGAATGTAATTATCCAAAACAGCCGTTATATTCTCTGAATTTTGCTCAAAAATGGGCGTCCACATTTCAGCTGAACTTTTGGCCAATCTTACCGTGGAATCAAAGCCACCACTGGCTAAATTGAAAATATTCTTTTCATTCTTTTCCTTTTCTAAAACTGTTAAAGCCAAAGCAAAGGAGCTGATATGAGAAATATGAGACACATAAGCTGCATGAATATCATGATTGCTGGCGCTCATATAAACTATAGGCATATTTAGAGTTTCGTAGAGTTGACTCACCATTTCTATAGCTTCTTTACTGCTGTTTTCGGCTTCTGTAAAAATAACAGCCTTGGCATCGAAGAGATTAGGAATAGCAGCCCATGGTCCGGAATGTTCGGTACCGGCCATTGGATGGGCTGCTACATACTGACTTCTTTTGCTGTGACTCTTTACTCGTTCACAGATGTTCTTTTTAATGGACCCCACATCGGTAATGACTTGTTCTTCCACCATATCTAAGATTTTCGGAAGCAGATGTAAACTCACATTGGCAGGAGTGGCTAATACGATTAAATCAGCTTTTTTTACACCCTCCTCTAAATCACATATTTCATCAGCTAAGCCTAGTTTCTCTGCGGTATGGGCATGAAGCTTATTATTATCCACTCCTATGATATGCTTGGTAAATCCTCGCTTTTTTAGGTCGATGGCCATAGAGCCACCCATGAGTCCTAATCCTATAATACAAACTTTCATTAGGCGGTAGTTTTTTGTGTGATACGCTCCATGGATTGGTCTATGTCTGCTTGAGGTGCACATAAAGAAAAACGGATGTATTGTTTCCCATTGCTGCCAAATATGCTCCCCGGACTAGCGAAAATGCCCTTTTCATAAAGTAGGTGATCACTAAATTTCTCACCCGACTCAAAAGACTTGGGAATCTTAGCCCAAACAAAAAGCCCAGCTCCATCTTTTTTATACTCACATTCTAAAATATCTAGCATCCTCCAAATTTTTTCTCTTCTATTGCCGTATTCCGCATTGATGCTATCAAACCAAACTTGTCCTAAATCCATGGCTTTTATAGCTGCTTTCTGAATGGGTTTAAACATCCCAGAATCAAAATTGCTTTTTACCTTTAAAATATGGTTAATGATTTCTGCTTTTCCGGAAACCATTCCTACTCTCCAGCCCGCCATATTATGGGATTTGCTTAATGAGTTGAGCTCAATAACAGGGTCGTTTCTATCGCAAAAAGAATGAATACTTATGGCTTCATCATTTAAAATGGAGCTATATGGATTGTCATTCACCAATAGTATTTGATATTTTTTGGCAAAGGCCACCAAAGATTTTAGGCTTTCTTTTTGAGCTTTTGCACCAGTTGGCATATGAGGATAATTCATCCAAAGAATTTTGGTTTTTTCATTAACAAGGCCTTCTAACTCCTCAAAATCGGGTTGCCAATTATGCTCTTCTTTTATACCATATTCTTTTACATTCACTGCCAAAAGTTTGGCCGTTGAGGCATAGGTAGGATAACCCGGGTTGGGAATCAGTATTTCATCACCTGGATTACAAAAGGCCATGTGGATGTGCATGATGGCCTCTTTGGAACCCATTAAAGGCAAAATCTCTGTTTCAGGATTCAGCTGAACTTGATAGGTTTTCAGATACCAATTTTGAAAAGCATTTCTCAACTCAGGCAATCCTTTATAGGATTGGTAATAGTTGGCGCCCATTTCAGAAGCCGCTTGCTCCAATTCTGCAATCACCTGTGGATGAGTAGGAAGGTCAGGATTTCCAATTCCCATATTGATGATATTCATGCCTTTTTCTTCCAGAGCTAGAATCTCTTCTCTTTTTTTAGAGAAATAGTATTCTTCTACAGTTTGTAGTCTATTTGCTGGTGTCATAATCGGTATTATTAATATTATTAAATGATTTTTGTCCAAAAGGGTATTCACCTAGAATATGCAGCTCATCTATGAGTGGGCGGATGGCTTGTAACATATCTTGATATATTTTCACTTTATCAAAAAGCACATCGATGTAAAAGAGGTAGTGCCAAGGTTCTCCTATAACAGGCATGGATTCTATTTTGCTCAGATTGACTCCGTAAATATCAATAATGCTTAAGATTTTTGCCAAACTACCTTGTTGATGTGGTAGTAAAAGTGCTAATGAAGCTTTATTGAAATCTTCTGGACTTTGCCCTCCTCGCTTTCTTAGGGTGAGAAAACGAGTATAGTTTTGCTTATTGGTTTCAATACTTGGAGCTATGATTTCCAGACCATATTGCTCTGCACCCAATCTACTACCTATGGCTCCCGCATTTTGAAGATTGTTTTCCGCAATATTTCTCATGCTCATAGCGGTATCTTCTGCATCCACTAGTTTAATATGAGGATGGCTTCGGAAAAACTCACGGCATTGATTGATGGCCATATAGTGTGATTCTACTTGTGTGAGTTGGTCGAGACGAGTTCCGGGGAGTGCTACCAAGTTTTGTTCAATACGCAAATATACCTCACCTATAATCTGCAAGTTGGCTTGACGAATCAAGTTGAAGTTATTATGAATGGTACCCGAAATGGTATTTTCTATAGCCATAATCCCAAATTCAGCCTCCTCATGGCTCACCGAATCCACTAAACCCTGAAAGGTGACTTGCGGTAATATCTCTGTTTTCTGTCCGAAGTATTCTTCAGCAGCTTCTTGATGAAATGCCCCTTTAATTCCTTGTATGCTTACTACCATTTTTTTTGATTAAGTATTCTTAAATAAAAAAAGCGCCTCAGGATATTTTCCCGAGACGCTTTGATTTGTATAATTCATTTTTTCTATACAATACAGTCTCGGGTGTTTCCATAATAGAAATACCAGAAAAAGAAATAAGAAAAAATGCTGCTATATAAATTCATAATATTTTGCATAAAAAAAGCCCCTTTCAAAAAGGGGCTCTATATTTTGTATGACTACATATAAATTCCCCGCTCTTATTGTGTCCAATAAAAGAAGAAATAAAAATATGTAGCAATGTTTAAAATCATGTTGTTTGTTTCTGATTGCAAATAAAGAACTTTTTTTTGGAATGAGAGATGGTTTTTTTTAGAAATGTGAAAATTTTAATTTCTAAGAGATTACATGTCAATCATAATTTGAATAAATTGAAAGTTTTTAAGTACATCCTTTTGGTGGTATAGGTATTTGGGTTAATTTTACCAAACTTCAGTATACCTACTCATATGGCGGCAAGTATACTGAAGAAACTTACTTATATAAACAAGTTGGCAACAAGGCGAAAGCCCACAGCACATTTAAGCACATTTGGTTTTCTCAAACCACAAAACAAACAAAGAGAAAGCCAAAAGAGCTTAAATTAGGGCTGACACCAAATAAATAATGAAATGGCTAAAGTGAATATTAAAATGTCAATAATAGATATATTTTTTAAAACTTATTAAAATGAAAAAAATACTATACATATTATTATTAAGTACATTAACAATAAATACTATTGCACAAAACTGGACAGAACCAATACAAATAAGCACTTTGCAAGGTGTAAATAATAATTCCGACTTTTGTATTGACAATTTAGGAATTATACATTGCGTATGGAGTTATAAAGTTGAATCAAACTATAAGCATATATATTACAGTAAATCTACTGATGATGGACAGACTTGGAGCACACCAGAAAATGTATCACAAAACACTAGTCTTTGGATGGAAAACCCACATATTGTGGCCGACTCAGAAAACAATTTGCATTTAACTTACGATTATGATGTAATCAACCCAGGAGGTACACTTATTGTATACAGGAAATATGAAGACAATATGTGGAGTTCTTATGATACTGTTTCAATTGCTTGGACCGGAGCCAGGCACAATCGACTGGTAATTGACCACAACGATAAACTATACTGCTTCTGGTTTCATGATTTCCAAAATGGAACTACATTTTACCGAGTGTTGGAAAATGGTGTTTGGGGTGAAATACAAATCCCATATAATAATAATGATAGTTATTATTTGGAAAGAGCAGTAGTTGACAATACAAATAAGATACACTGTTCCGGTTATAGGTATTTTGAGGGTCAGTCTGCTTATGATCAAAGGATAGTTTATTGCACATATTGGAATAATGCATGGTCGGATTTATTGCAAGTAAGTTATGATTATGATGCCTGGGCGGGAAATGATATCACACTTGATAATGATAACAACCCCCAAATTGTTTGGAGACAAATGATAAATGACAATATTCCTCCAGATAACGGAACGCTCTTTACAAAATTTGACGGTACTAATTGGTCAAATCCGATAATATTAGCTGAAGATGCAAGCGAGCAAGCCATTATTGTTGATTTAAACAACAAAACCCACATTATTGATAACGAAGAATTTGAAGATGGATATCGATTGGTTCATTATCAATTACTGAATAATGAATGGGTGGGAGAAATAATTGATGAAGGTGATTTTGGAAATTATGGTAATAAATTAATTAGTAAAGCTAATTATTTATATCTTGTAAGTGCCAAAGCGTATAGCTCTTCCCCTAACCCTGACATACCTATCGTAATAAGAAAACACGAAATAACAACCAGTGTAGAAAATAGCCCCATAGTCATTGATTTATACAATATTTATCCCAATCCCACAAAAGCTCATACAACAATTTCATATTCAATAAAAGAAACAGAACTCATTTCAATAAAAATCTATGATATACAGGGTAAATTAATAAACACTTTATTAGAAAAAAAACAAACGCCTAACAAGTATCAAATTATATGGAAGGGTACAGATAAAAACAATAAGGAGGTTAAAAGCGGCTTGTACCTAATCCGTCTGCAAACTGGCAGGCAATTTATAACACGTTTAGTGGAAATAATAAAATAAAAAGTTAACTGACAAAACCGGCTAAAAGGAGCAAGTATGACTAATCATCGCGAAAGAAAAAATCATACTGCTCCAGCAACCAGTTTGAGTCGCAAATTTAGAAATTATGATTAAAGTAAAAATTTTATTTGTAGTATTTATGGCTTTCGGCATTAGCCATCTAGCAAATGCACAGAAAAAGTATGCTGTCTTAATTACCGGTGATTATGCTGCCACTCAAAATTCCATTCCTGAGAGTGATTTATGGAATGGAGGTATTAACAAGGATGAACCTGAAGATTACGACGAATTTTGGAACGACACCTATTTAATGTGGGAAATGCTGCAGGAAAAAGGTTTTTCACAGGAGAATATTATTGTACTGTTTGCTGGAGGAGAAGATTACTCAGTTACTAATCCAAATATTGCTGCCAGATACAAACCAGTTGATCCTACTGAAACCGTAACCGATTATTCTGCAAGCATAGCCAATGTAAACACTGTTTTCAATGGTCTGGCTAATGGAACAGGTGATTTTCCCCAGATAACACCCGATGATTTTCTTTTAGTTTGGACATTTGACCACGGAGGTCTTGTAAATGGTAATGCTACGCTTCATCTTATTGATGGTGTCATTACTGACGACGACTTTGCTTCACTTGTAAATCCAATACAGGCTAACAAGAAAGCATTTTGGATGGAGCAATGTCATTCAGGTGGTTTTGCCGATGAACTTGAAGGGCCTACTACCTTTTTCCAATCAGCTTGTGAGGAAGAAGAAAGTGCTTGGAGAGCAAATGATACCCCGGAAATTGAAAATGAAATTATAAATAATATTCCATATCACCATGGCGAGTTTTTTTTTCATGTTTTTTCCGTTGCTAATGGTTCATCCCCAACCGGCAACCTTGAATATGACGATACTCCTTATACTGATGCCGATGAAAATAACGATAATTATCTTAGTTTATATGAAATATGGGAATGGGCAGATGATCAGGAAGATAATCCAGATGCAGAATCCTTACTATCCGATGAGGGTGACATTGGAGAATATACTTCACTAGAATACCCAACCTTACTCCACGTGGATATTACAGATAATGAATCATACCGGGGTTTGATAGGAATTTCGAAAGATATACATGTCTTTCCCGGTAAACAACTTCAACTATTTTCCAATGCTGATGTTTATCTACTAAATAATGCTAATTTGATTGTTGATGCTGGAGCAACTTTAATTATAGAAGACAACGTAAGCATAAGTGGAAATTCATCTAACAAAATCATCGTAGAAGGCAATATTCAAATAGGAAATAATGTCAATTTTAACCGATCGGGTAATTCAGGATATTTTGGCGGTTTACATATCAACAATCAAAATGCAAGCACTACACTTAATCAAACTATTTTTACAAAAGCTCGCATGCATAATTATGGCGATAATCTTATTGTTAATGATTGTAATTTTGATGACTGCTATATTATACGTTCTCATAGAGGTACAGTAACTTATACAAATTCTGATTTTAGCCGTACTTGGCTTTATATTGAAAATACCGATGAAAATGACAAAACTGCAATAGTAGCTAATTGTAATTTCACAACAGATATTACTATGGCCGCCATAGATCTTTGCAACTACGATAATTATCGTATAGAAAACAATACCATGAATGGTTTTTATAATGGTATTCAGCTATGGCAGTCGGGCGATGGAAATATGGCGAACTACCATCATATTCATAACAATGAAATATTCAATTCTAATTTAACTGGTATTACTGCTTACGATTCAAAGGTGTCCATTTCAATGAATCATATTCACAATAATGCATATGGCATTCGTTTAAATAATAAATGTAACGTAGCAATGTATGGTGCTTATAATGCTACTTCGTATAACGAAATGAATTATATAACAAATAATACCAGCTATGAGCTGTATATCTCAAAATACAGTTTCCCATGGTATTTTCGGTATAACGCTATTATTGACGACTATAATATTGGTAATCCAAGCGATCCGTTATTATATTTCGCCTATCCTACAGGAGGTAAAATAAATCAAAAAGATATACGATATAACTGCTGGACAGCAAATAATAATTTTGTAGCTAGTGAAGATTTATATCCATATGAGTATTTTACATATAGTCCAACTTGGTGCCCTAATGGTTCTCCAATTCCAATAGGATTAGCCGAGCAAATGTATTTTGATGGAAAAGAACAATTTGACGATCAGCAATACTCAAATTCAAAAGCTACATTTCAATTGCTAATTGAGCAGTACCCCAAAACAAAATATGCCGAGTCTGCTATGAAAGAATTAATTAATATAGAAAAGTTTTCTACTAACGATTACTCGTTATTGAAAGAATATTTTCTAACAACCGATAGTATTGTACTTGATACAACTCTTGCAAATTTGGCAACTCGTCTTGTAAATGTTTGCGAAATAAAATTAGGTAATTATCAAGAAGCAATTAACTTTTTTGAGGCAACTATCATTAATCCAGAAACAATAGAAGACAGTATATTTGCAATAATCGATTTGGGTTATGTTTACTTTTTGATGGAAAATGAAGGTGATAAATCTAACTATTCCGGTAAGTTAGTAGAGTTTAAACCAGAATCAAAAAATCATTTTTTTGAACATAGAGACTTTCTTTTATCATTAATTCCTGAAGAGAAAATGAGCACTACCTTAAAAGGAAATATTGATGTCTTAGAAGCAGGAGGGCTATTGCAAAATAATCCGAATCCTTTTAATGGTACTACTCAGATTTACTATAAAATGGAGGAGGAATCAAATGTGCAGATAAGTATTTACAATTATACTGGACAATTAATAAAGACATACATAGAGGGAACAAAAACTAAAGGCATTCATTATATTGATTTTGATGCAAATGGTTTGAAAAATGGAATATATCTTTATTCAATAAGTATTAACGGACAAATAACAGATTCTAAAAAGATGACGATTATGAGATAATACAAACGAATTATCCACCCTTCACAACCAAGCACATCCCGAGTAAAATTCGGGTAGAGCTTGGTTGTTCCAAAGCTATCAGCATAATGTGAATCAATAACGCCCAGTTTGCCAACAAGGCATCATATTTCATGGCGATTTCAGTCGCAACTTTTTATGATTATGGCAGATAATATAGTATATTCGTGGACAGAAAAATTACAGCAGACAAATCCGCCACGTAAATATATGCCAACACGTTAGTAATTTCCCCACATAGCAAATGAAAAACATTAAAACACTATCTTCCTTATTCATATTTAGAAAAACAAATGCAGATAAAAAAAGCCATTTCCCGAATTTCAAAAATACTCCTACTAGGAATACTCACCTTATTTTTAATGAGTTTCACACCCATTAAATACGATAAGATTTTCAAGAAGGATAAACAGAAGGTGGATACCTTAATCATGAACATGCCTTATGTGCAGGTTTTTGCTCATGACAATGAAGAGGTATTTATGGATATTGAGCTATCCATATTAAATGAAAACTTAATAGATAGTGTTAGCAAAGATATATTGGATAGGAAGTATGTATTTAAGAATATTACTCTAAAACCAGATGCTTTAGGTTTGTCTGATTTATTTGAAAAATTAGAAGCCTCCCCAAAATATTTGAATAATATTTCGGCACAAAATATTTTTATGAAACAGGAAATAATTTGGGAAAGCAAATATGCTATAATGATATTTTTAGAAGGTCATCATCTTGCCGCTTATCCTCCTCATTATTTTAGAAATGCCCAATTAAAGAGTAATACCATAATGATTCCTCTCAATATGATCCTAGGTTGCCAAATGAAATAGAAAATATGGTGAAGCAAATATTGAAAAAGATATATTATAAGTAGCAGGTCATTTATGATAAAACAAATGGAAATACCTGATTCAGCTATTTGAGATATACAGAAAGTCATTTTTCATTCCTCTCGAAATCCTTCACTAAATAAATTAAGATAATTGCTCCCTTTATAATTTCTTTCCATACTTTTGGCTTCACGATCGAGAAATATCTTATCGGTATGAACCATTTAATAACCTCTTAATAATCATAATATTGCAGAAAAAAAGAATCATATTTAGTAAGCCCTCTAAAAAACATGCACCTAAGGGAATGGTCATTCTTTACGAAGATCAGGATATTATCGTGGTGAATAAAGAAAGTGGCTTGTTAGCGGTGAGTACTGATAAGGAAAAAGATAAAACAGCCCATTTTATTCTGAATGATTACGTGAAAAAGGGAAATGCAAGATCCAAGAACAGAGTATTTATAGTGCATCGATTGGACAGAGACACCTCTGGAATTTTGGTTTTTGCCAAAAGCGAAAAAGTGAAACGCTATTTACAAGACGAATGGGCTACTTTTAGCAAAACCTATTTTGCGGTGGTACATGGTCAGCTAGATGATAGAGAAGGCGAGATGATCTCTTATCTTGCAGAAAACAAGGTGTATATAGTGTATTCTGTAAAAGACCCTGCTAAAGGTAAACTAGCCAAAACTGGCTATAAAGTGCTTAAGGAATCGGGTAAATATAGTTTGCTCGAAATACAGCTATTTACAGGGAGGAAAAATCAAATTCGTGTTCACTTAGCAGAAAAGGAACATCCTGTGCTAGGTGATAAAGTATACGGAAGGATAGATAAAGGCATTAAAAGATTGACGCTTCATGCTGCTTCATTGACTTTGTTTCACCCTCTGACCAACGA
This sequence comes from Lentimicrobium sp. L6, assembly GCF_013166655.1. NCBI lineage: Bacteria > Pseudomonadati > Bacteroidota > Bacteroidia > Bacteroidales > Lentimicrobiaceae > Lentimicrobium > Lentimicrobium sp. L6. The sequence continues at coordinate 10,220 of NZ_JABKCA010000038.1, read as the reverse complement.
AGAAATGACTTTTGATACAGAGATTCCTCAGTATTTTAAAACGCTGGTCAATTATAAAGCTTGATAAACTAAATTATAAAGCCATTAAACCTGATGAGCAAATCCGAATTAAAAAGCATCTGCCCTACCAATAAACAAGAATGGAGAAAATGGCTAGAACGAAATCATTTAATTGAGGATGCTGTGTGGCTGATCGTATTCAAGAAAAGCTCAAAAACGCCAACCATTTCTTGGAGTGATGCCGTTGACGAAGCCTTGTGTTTTGGCTGGATTGATAGTGTAAAAAAGTCCATCGATTCGGAGAGGTATATGCAGTATTATGGCAAAAGAAAAGCCAATAGCATCTGGTCAAAAATCAATAAGGATAAAGTAGCCCACTTATCGCAACAAGATTTGATATTCCCTGCCGGATTAGAAATTATTGAAAAGGCAAAACAAAACGGAAATTGGGTCCTTTTAGATGATGTGGAAAAACTTATCATCCCCAATGATTTAGAGGAGTCTTTTAAAATATATCCATCCTCCAAAGATTTCTTTCTGAGCTTGAGTAAATCCGTGCGCAAAGGATTATTGGCATGGATAGTGATGGCTAAACGAGCTGAAACCAGAGAAAAACGAGTAAGAGAAGTTGCTGAAAAGGCTGGGGAGCATCTTTTGCCTAAGGCGTTTTCGTGATCTATACTTTGGGATATTCTTATTTCTATGGAGGGGATTTTAGGAAATAATATAGCATATAACAAATCTGGTACAGATCAAGCCAAGCACACAAATATCAATTTTCAGACACAATTAATCTAAAAACTGTAACTATTTTTTATGGAATAGTCCTGTAAGTGGATGTAAATGATAAAAGATGAAAGTGAGATTTTTAATGATGGTCGTTCTTGCATTATGCATAGGGCCTGTTTTGGCGCAAAAAACCAATGAGTTATATATGCCTAGGGAGTATAAACAAGCTTATGAGAATGAAACAAGGACACATGAAGGAAGGGCTGGGAAAAACTATTTCCAAAACAAAACCGATTATGTAATTAAGGCAGAATTTTTTCCCGACACCAAATTATTAGTTGGTAGCGAAATCATTAGATATTATAATAATAGCCCAGATACCTTATCATGGATTTATATGAATTTGTTCCAAAATTTATATAAGAAAGGAGAAGCTAGAGATTCTTATTTGGATGCCAATAGTATTCACGATGGAGTTCAAATTAAAAGCATAAAAGTTAATGGGATGGAAATAGAACTGGAATCTATGACCTATTATTCCACCATATTGGTTTTTCCAGTTCCAGATAAAGTTCATCCTGCTTCGGAAACTAAAATTGAAGTTGAATGGCAACAATTGATGCCGCTTTCTGCCATGCGTAGAATTGGAACTTATGATGAAAGCAGCTTTTGCGTGGGGTATTGGTATCCAAAAATGAGTGTATATGACGACATTGTGGGTTGGAATACTTTTGGACATACTGGAAATGCTGAGTTTTACAGTGATTATGGTGGTTTTGATGTGGAGATAACTGTTCCGGCAGAATATAATGTGTGGTCATCGGGTGTATTGCAAAACACCAAAGAAATATTTCGTGATAAATATATTCAGAGAATAGAGGAGGCTTCCAAATCAGATGAAGTCATTCATATTATCGATGAAAATGATAGAGATGAAAATAAAATTACATTAGCGGGTAAAAAACATATTTGGAGATTTAAGGCCAGTAATTTGCCTGATTTTGCATTTATCGTGAGTAATAAGTATTTATGGGATGCGACAAGTGCAAAAGTTGGAGATAGTAGAGTATTGGTAAATTCGGTTTATAATAAGAATTCTGAAAATTTTCGAAAGGTGACTGAAATCAGTAAAAAATCCATTGAATATTATTCAAATATTGTGCCTGCCATTCTTTATCCATACCCACTATTCACTGCCTTTAACGGAGAAGCAAAAGGAATGGAATTCCCCGCTATGATTAACGATCGAGAAGAAGATGAGTTTAGTACCTTGTTTACCACCACACATGAAATTGCCCATACCTATTTCCCTTTTTATGTTGGCACCAATGAGCAGGAATATGGCTGGATGGATGAAGGCTTGGTTTCTATCATTGGAATTTCAGCATTAGTAGAATTCATGGAATCTGATGAAGCATCAATATTCCCATTAGTCAATAAAAAGTATCATGCAGAATCGGCCAAACTAGCCATAGATATTCCACTTATGACAGGAACCCATAGTGCTGGAGATTTTACTTCTGGATTCATGACCTATGTTCGTCCAATAACAGCTTTCAGTTTGTTATTTGATTATATGGGAAAAGATAAATTTTATCAGGCCATTAGAGAGTTCACCGAACAATGGAAAGACAAACACCCAATTCCATATGATATGTTTTATGCCTTCAATAAAGTAGCTAATGAGGATTTGGGCTGGTTTTGGGAGCCTTGGTTTTTTGATCTAGGATATGCTGATATCGGAATAGGAAGGATTGATTATGGGACAGATGAAATAACAATCAATGTAGAAAACCTTGGTTCTTTTCCAATACCTGTGCACATGTTGGTAAATTATAAAAATGGGGAATCTTTTTCTGTGAACAAGAGGATGGATATCTGGAAATCTGGAATTAAATCCTGTCAAATATTAGTCCCAAAAGGTGAAATTGCAGAAATAGTTTTGGATACCAATACACCTGAAGCCTATTATGTGAATAATATTCTTTCCTACTAAATGAATCAAATAATATAATCATGAAGCCGGATTAAATAATCGTGAAATAAAGTTGTTTGAATTTAAGGACTCCAAAGTAATCTGAATAGATTCTCAACATAATAAAAAAATAGAAGGTGTTTCAGGCTAGGTGAGAATATTTATAGAAAACTCTGAAATCCTAGTTCTGTCTTAATAAGTCCAGATGGTGAGATTTTGGCGAAAAACATATAACATGAAGATCTGAGCTAGAGGCTTAATGAAATATTTAAGGATTAAGAAAAATATTTCATCATAAGCAATATAATCTTATTCTATAGTGGTTCATATCATTATATATCACCTGACCATAGGGGAACTCAAAAATATCTCCATATCCTTTTGATTGTATAATTATTTGACTTATTTTTACCATGCTTCCTTATGTAAAGTTAATTTAGCTCGTGTAGTAGAGCGTGAAACAACAAACAGGATCTATGATATTCAAAAATAATTATATTCGAGCCATATTCGTAACCATTTTAAGTTTTTTATTTCTGTTTTTTATGGCTTACAGATATACCAGTTTTCAACGTGGGCAGTGGGAAAGAGATGTTAGAACGGCTGCACTTGATGTATTAATTGGAAAAAAATCAAAACTTGAAAAAGCATTATATTCGCGTATCTATTATACTAAAGGATTAGCTTCCTTTGTTTCATTAAATCCCAATATTACCACTGAAGAATTCAATATCCTTGCACAGGACTTTGCAAAAGATGATACTATTATTGGTTCTTTGGCCTTGTCTAAAGACTGTATTATTGGAGCTATTTATCCACTCGAAGGTCATGAAGCTGCTATAGGACTCGATTTACTAAATCATCCTGAACGAGCCGAAATAGTGAATAAAACCATTGAAACTCGAAAGACATTTGTAGCTGGTCCAGTAGATTTGGTTGAAGGAGGCGTTGCCTTCATTAGTTACACTCCGGTTTTTGATAAAACCATTACCGAAACTGGTGTTTTTTGGGGAGTTGCCGATATCGTTATAAATATGAATGCTTTATTTAATGAGGCGGAATTAAAAACGGTTGAAAATGATTTTGAATTTGCTTTAAGAGGATATAACGGTACGGGGATTAAAGGGAAAGTATTTTATGGTAAGGAGGAGGTTTTTAATAGTGATCCGGAAACGGTAATCATTAATCTCCCCTATGGGATTTGGGTTATGGCATCAAAGCCTGTAGACGGTTGGGAAGCCTTTTATGATCAAGATCGCTTTTTGTATTTATCTCTTATTTTCAGCTCTTTTGTTATCAGCCTTCTATTGGGTCTTTTAGTCCATGCTATTTTAAAAATACAATTGAATGAGCGAAGGTTGAAAGCGATTTTTAATTCTTTAGATAGTCTTATTATTGAATTCGATAAAAATGGTAAATACTTAAGTGTTGCCGCCACTCAACCTGGTCTTTTGGCAAAACCTGCGAATGAATTAATAGGTATGAATATTACAGAAATTGTGGATGTTGATACAGCTGTTCTATATAGAAACGCTTTTTTAAAGTGTCTGAAAAACAAAGAATTAGTGGTTTTTGAATACCCATTGATTATTGAGGGTAAAAAACGGTGGTTCCAAGGAAGGGTATCCTATAAGAATGCTAATTCTGTAATTTTAATGCCATTGATATCACCAAAAATAAAGAGAATGAGGAATCAATTCTACAATCGAATCAAATGAAGGACAATTTGATTTCGGTTTTGGCCCATGATCTTAGAAATCCATTGGGTCACTTTATGCAAATGACCAATTTTTTAGTCGAAGATTTTAGTTCTTTTGAGAGAGAGGAAATATTAAGCCATCTAATAGGTATTAATGAATCCAGTAAAAACACCTATGACTTACTTGAAAATATTCTTAATTGGCAGCTTACTCGTAAAAACTCAAACCATATTATATTAAGGTCAGAAGATATAAAACCTCAAGTAGATGTTATTATTACTCAATTGAATTACCTAGCCATAGCTAAAAATATTAAGATTGTTAATGGGATGAATGAAGATAGCTATGCTATGGTTGATAAAAAGCTGTTTCATACCATTATCAGGAACCTTGTCGTTAATTCCATAAAATTCTCTTATTCTGGTGGTGAGATAATAATAAGTAGCCAAGAGCTTACTGTAAATGATATAAACTATCTGAAAGTTAGCATTACAGATAAGGGCATAGGAATGGATGAAAATCAAATACACGAGATTTTAGGGGGCAATGAAATAAAAATAAATTATGGTACTGAAAGAGAGAAGGGGACAGGTTTAGGTCTCATTATTTGTAAAGAGTTTATTGAGCTTTTAGGAGGCGAATTCAATATAGAAAGTACAAAGGGTCAGGGGAGTACCGTTTATGTGATGCTAAAAAGTGAGAAAAATGATAATTAAAAGTGCATTAACATGCTATATAAATTGATTATTTTGGAATAAGCTATAGTTTAAAAATCAGAAAACCACCAATTCCATATCCCCAAAATTCTCTTTAGATTTGTGCAAACACAAACAATCATGAGAAAATCTATTCTTTTATTTTTTATTTCAATATTTTTTATTTCCATGTCTTATTCTCAAGCCATTTACGAGGAGGAGAGATATGTGCCAGAAACCAATCCAGAGGTTCTAGCAAAACTTGCCCAATGGCAGGATTTGAAGTTCGGCTTATTGATGCACTGGGGAGCTTATAGCCAATGGGGAATAGTAGAATCTTGGTCATTATCACCAGAAGAATATGGCTGGTGCGAAAGAAAAATGGGAGAAAATCCAGAGAACTATAATGCTTATGTGAAAGAATATGAGGCTTTAAAAACGACTTTTAATCCTGTGAAATTTGCCCCAGAGAAATGGGCAGAAGCGGCTGATTATGCAGGGGTTAGATACATGATTTTCACCACCAAGCATCACGATGGATTTTGTATGTTCGATTCTAAATATACCGATTATAAAATTACCGATGAGGGATGCGCTTTCTCCCCTAATCCCAGATCGAATGTGACTTTAGAAATATTTGATGCTTTTAGAGAAAAAGGAATGTGGGCTGGAGCTTATTTCTCTAAACCCGATTGGCACCATCCTCAATATTGGGACCCTTATTATCCGCCACGTGATAGAAATGTGAATTATGAGCCAGAAGCCAATCCTGAAAAATGGCAGAAATATATGGATTTCACCCATAATCAGATTCTAGAATTACTGACAGATTATGGTAAAGTTGATATTCTTTGGCTCGACGGAGGATGGGTGGCCAAAGACAGTAAAGAAACCATCACCTCTTGGTACGACAAACAACTAGCAGCCACAGAAAATGGCTATATTAAACATCGCATGGTGAATCAAGACATTAAGATGGACGAGTTGGTGGCGAAAGCCAGACAAATCCGTCCTGATTTATTAGTCGTGGATAGAGCCGTTCATGGCATTAATCAGAATTATTTGACGCCAGAAAATCGAGTTCCAGAATCTACCTTAGACTATCCTTGGGAATCTTGTATCATCAGTGGTGGAGGTTGGGCACATACCAAGAATGCCAAATATATGAGTGGTAGAGAAGGGGTGCAACTTTTGGTTGACATCGTAGCCAAAGGAGGGAATTTACTCTTAAATGTAGCGCCAACTCCAGAAGGAAAATGGCAGCAAGGGGCTTACGATTTATTGAAAGAATATGGCGATTGGATGGCTGTCAATAGTGAAGCTATTTATAGAAGCAAAGCTATCTTCCCCTATAAAGTTGATAATATTTGCTTAACTCAAGGTGAAGAAGGGCAAGTATATTATTTTTATATGGCAGAAGAAGACGAAGGCAGTTTGCCTACAAAAATTCATATTCCAGTTCCACAGGATTCCAAAATTAAAAACATCCAATTATTGGGTTCTCCTAAAAAACTAAAATGGAAAAAGACAGAGGAGGGCTTTGATATAGAAATTCCTAAATCATTACAGAAGCAAGCGCCTTGTAAATATGTTTGGGTATTTAAAACCATCAGTAAATAATCATTAGAAAGATAAAAATGAGGTCAATATTAATAGCGATTATAGTATTTGGTTTTTCGAATCTTTTATGGGCTCAAAACTATGAAGTGAAATATCAAAGGCTTAATAATAATAAACTCGATTCCACCTATTCCTATTCTTTTAAATATATGGATGGAGTGGCTTATTTGTCTTCGGAGGGGTCTGAAAATAAAGCCTATATCGATTTCAATAGAAAGGTGAATGTGGACATCATGACTTATGATGAAGTCTTATATAAAACGGTGATTCCTTTTGCGGAAATTGCTGCTCCTGAGAAAATGGAGAAGGCCGAAAAAATACTGGGTTATAAATGTAAGAAGGCTATTTTTAAAGCTTTTTCCAATACCATAGAAGTTTGGTTTACGGAGGATGCTCAAGCCAAAGGGAGTCCCTATAAAAGCTATTTACCAGCAAATGCATTGGCTTTAAAGATTGTCATTAATGGAAGTAGAGAAATAAGAGCAACAGAGATTATTGAGTTGGACGAGTCCTTGGAACTCCCTTATCCATTTAAAGAGGCCAAAGAAATCTCCGAAGCCAAAGCTCGTGAACTTCAAATTAGGGCTCGCTATACCAATTTTCCGGTTTTCGACCATCAACAAATCAATTTTGAAGGTGATATTGAAAACCCTCCTCATGGACAATCCGATGTGGTTTATCGCTTATCAAATGGAACGGTGATTCTGAAAAAGATAAAAGTTCCAGAGATTGCCAAGCAAGGAGCCAGTGTTTTTGCCACAATCACCAATTGGTCTAATGGTGATGCCTACGATAGAACAGGTTCTTTATTCCTCATTACTCAAGACAAAGAAATGTCAATGCTAAATGCTTTAGAGGATAGCCTTGAAGTATTGCCAGTATTTATGGATAATATGGATAATCATTACCAAGGAATTATTAGTAATGAACAATACGATACGCCTGTTGAACTGATGCGGTTTTTTACTTCTTTTGGCGTTTCGCATTTTAATCATATCAGAGAAATTGAGAATTATCTGTGGCAAGATTCTGTGGTCTATAAGCAAGAAATTACTTCTGTTTTTCCCAATGATGAAGATGAAGTTTGGATAGGCGTTTTTATTGGTAATTATGATGGAGGAGGGCATTATGTAAGCCTCAATCTGCAGTTTTATCCGCCTTGGAGCGAAGGAGAGGTAGCAGAGAAATATATTCAGCCATTGTTCAATACGGTAAATATTATGGAAATGTCGGGGCAGAATTATGGAAAGCTCTTCGGAAATGACACTCTAGAAATGGAATTTGATTTGCCTGAAAATATTGAGAATTTAGAAATGCTTTTTACTACAACTGGTCATGGTGGTTGGGGTGGAGGAGACGAGTTTAACCCTAAACTCAATCAGGTCTTCATCGATGGAGAATTAGTGTTTAGTCATATTCCTTGGCGTACCGATTGTGGAACTTATCGCATGTCGAATCCTGCTTCCGGGAATTTTGAGAATGGTTTATCCTCCTCCGATTTGAGTCGCTCCAATTGGTGCCCAGCAACATTAACTCCTCCATATTTCATTAATCTTTATGAGCTTAAACCAGGGAAACACAAAGTAGAAGTGGTGATAGAACAAGGAGAAAATGAAGGCTCTAGCTTTAGCTCTTGGTGTGTTTCTGGAGTTTTGGTTGGGGAAAAGACAAAGTAAAGGATGATAACCCCGTAGGGGATAGCGTCCTTGGTTAATAATGGCAAATCCGTGAAGAAAAGATTTCTCAATCCCTGCGGTCTTTCGAAATGACCCGAGGTCAGCGATATATGGAGAGATGTTTGTGGCGGCAAAGCCGCCACAAACATCTCTCCCCAAAAGAATAAAAGGAATGTCATTCCGACCTTGCATAAGCGAGGGAGGAATCTATTTTTAAATAAGAAAAAACATGAAAAATAACCTAATTCTATTATTACTCTTAACACTTGGCTTTTCAAGCCTACAAGCCCAAGAAATTCCAAAAGAAGAAAGACTAGCATGGTTTAAAGATGCGAAACTCGGAATCTTTATCCACTGGGGGATTTATTCAGTGGATGGCATTGATGAGTCCTGGTCTTTTTTTAATGGATATATCTCCCATGAAGATTATATGAAACAGCTCAATGGTTTTAATGCCAAAAAATACGAGCCTAAGGAGTGGGCTGAGTTAATCAAAAAAAGTGGAGCAAAGTATGCGGTACTCACCACCAAGCATCACGATGGAGTGGCGCTTTGGGATAGCAAGGCTGGAGATTTAAATGTGGTGGATAAAAGCAAAGCCAAAAAGGATTTGCTCAAGCCTTTTGTATCTGCCATTAGAGAGCAAGGTTTAAAACTTGGATTTTATTATTCATTACTCGATTGGTCTCATCCCAATTATCCAAATGCCACACGTGAGCAAAAGCGATATGAGGAGGATGCTAAAAGATGGAATCAGTTTGTGGACTTCAATTTTGCTCAGTTGGATGAGCTTAATCAGTACCATCCCGATTTATGGTGGTTCGATGGCGATTGGGAACAAAGTGCCGAAATGTGGAAAGCCAAAGATATAAGAGCTTCCTTACTCAAAGCCACTCCAACGACCATTATCAACTCTCGATTACAAGGTTATGGAGATTATGCTACTCCAGAGCAAGGTGTTCCTGTTTACCCTCCTCACGACGAATATTGGGAATTGTGCATGACCATGAATAATTCTTGGGGATTTCAGCATAATGACAAAGAATATAAAACCAGTAACCAAATCATTAGAATATTGGTAGATTGCATCAGCATGGGCGGAAACTTATTATTAGATATTGGACCAAAAGCAGATGGCAGCATTCCCAAAGAACAAGTGGCTATTTTAGAAGATTTAGGCCGTTGGACCAACAAGCATGAGAAAGCCATTTATGGAACCAGAAAAGGAATTCCCAAAGAACATTTTAATGGATACACCGCTTTATCAAAAGATAAAACCATCCTTTATTTATATGTAGACAACAAACCCAATGGACCATTACTTATAAAAGGACTGAAGAATAAAATCAATAGGATTTGGGTTGTGGGCAATGGAACCAAGCTTTCACATAAAGTGGTGGGGAAACAATATTGGAGTTCTGTTCCGGGCCTATTGTATATTGACGTACCAGAGGAGGTTCAAGATAAAGATGTAACTGTAATAGCAGTTTTGCTTGATGGTCCAGTGGATTTGTTCAAGGAAGAAATACGAGCGATTGAGAGTAATTAGTGTTTGTCCATAAAGTCCGACTTCTTCGTTGCGCCTGTCTGACGACTAGGCAGACTTGCACTGAAAACAAACATCCCGACGATTTCTTTCGGGGCTTATTGCTATTCAGTTCTTCACAAGACTTGAATTCGAACTTTCTGAATCAAACTCCTTAGTTTACAGATAGGCTCTTATTAGGCAGTAATAACCGCAGGGTGTAATATATGTTAGATTTGTAAGTTAAGACCGTTGCATAACGTAAGGATTCCTTAAATGGACAGTTTTTTTAGCTTTTTA
>NZ_JABKCA010000037.1 GCF_013166655.1 Lentimicrobium sp. L6 | reverse complement strand
CATTTGAGTAATATATTTATTAATAATAGCTTCCTAAATTAACAAGAGAAAAAAAATGACTAGATTGTCCATCCCCCAGAAAAACACGTTGATCCATGTTTTGCCTGTTTAATAAAAAGACGATTGCCCAAAAATGATTAAACTTGTTTTAAGCATATTTTGGACAACAGTTGTAATTACTTCTTTTCTTTTTTCTCTTTCTTAATCACCTCTGGCCTTTTTCGGTCTTTAATGGTGATCTTCCAAGTTTCTTCTATATTCCAACCGGATTTTGCAGAAAGTGGAAGTGGGAAGTAATAAACAGGTTCTGATAAAAGGTTTAGTCCGTAATTTCCTGTATTCCATCTTCCGTTTCCATTAAAGTCTTCCAAGGCTTTCAAGTAATAGTCTCCTTCTACAACATAGGGTAGTACCAAGAGAGAGTCACCATAGATTACATGTTTCTGAATCACTATTTCTTTATCAGCTTCTCCTTTAACCAAGGTGATAACCACAGGAGATACACAGTTTGAATCAACTTGAATACTGACATTAATATTTGAATAATCATCAATTGTTGAAGTGGTCATGCTTAAATTGATACTGTCGTTTTCTAATCCGAAAATATCTACCAAGGCTTCTTGTGGAATACTTATTTTATAATTAGTTTCTTCTTTCCAAGGATATTCAATTCTTAGTTTTCTTTTTAGACTATCTAGGAAATAGGCTTCTACATTTATTTCCATTGTATCTTCTAAAGCTACTAAGTTTTTAAGATTAGCATAGGCCAATGGAGTTTCAAATTCTAATAGCACAGATTTGTAAAAAGGAAAGGGTTTCTTTACATTATTGCTAAACTTTAATACCTTTTTATCTTCCTTTTTCTTTGTACTCTTGTCTTCTTTTTTCTTTCTTCGGCGTTTGGGTTTATCTACTTCCTTTTTAGCTGTTCTTACTACAAAGTCCATAGTGTCGATAGCCAATGTGTCTACCTGCATACTTAAGAAAAGCGTATCGTATTTTAAGTCTGGGAGCCAAAGTGTTAAGGTGTCTCTATACTTAGAGAATTCTTCAATATACCAGTTTTCATCAGTACTGTCATTAAATAGATTAAAGTGAATACTATCTTGTATAGGGAATTTAAAAAAGAAATCAATTTTCTGATTAAGCTCTACTGCTGTTTCGGCTAATCGAGGTATGGAATCATGCTGAGTGAACAAATATAAATCAACTGGATTCTGAACCATAGAATAGGAATGATATTCCCAAATACTGTCCATTAGAGCAGTATCGTTGAGGTTGATAGGAATAGAATCCGGAATAAAATCGAAGACATCCTCAGGAAATATTAAAGAATCTAGAAATGAAATTTCTTCATTGGGCATATCGAAATAATAATTGCTATTCACATCTTTTATGGCAAACATCAAGTAATCATCAAGTCTGAGGTTGTTGAGTTTGTATTCACCCAGTTCATTTGTTCTGGATACATAATAAGGTCTTACAAAATAGGGGAGGCTATCAAATGGAATGGTATCGTTCATTCCTTTTTTATACAAACAAACATAAACAGACTCCTCAGGAGTGAGATATTCTGATTGTAAAATTTTTCCTCTAATGCTTAAGCTATCCAATGATGGACCTGTACTAAAAACATATTCAAAATTTTCAATGGGATTGTCCTCGTGCAAATCGCATATGGCATCACCAAAATAATAGGTATAGGTAGTGTTTTCTCCAAGGATAAGGTCTTTATCATTTTTGATGACCACTTTTTTCCCTTTCAGTTTTATATCAGGATCTTCATTTAAAGGAGGTGAAATAATCAAATTTTGTTGTAGATCCTTTAAAACTAAAAACTCGTCGAACTGCAATTGGATTTTTCGCGGGCGGGTATTGCGACTATATTTTACGGGATCGCTACCTAAAAACACAGGTGGCTCTTCATCTTTTGGCCCTCCTCCAAGGGGGCCTGGAGAAGCACAATATTGCAGGCTCATTGCGAGAAGCAAGAAGACCAGTAGCTGGTATTTTTTTAGAAATCTCAAATCAAATCATTTTTTTCTGAAGCAAAAATAAACATCATTTCTTATGAAGTCCTTATTTTAATCATTTTTTAGTTTTCAAAAGCGGTGTTAGCGAACAAAATTCATATCCTAATTTGGTGAAATGGGCCAAATATTGAGGTAAAACATCTAAAACTTTCTCTCTCGATTTCTCATTATCATGAAAAACGACAATGTCACCAGCTTTGCTTTGTAGTACATTAAATAAGCATTGCTCATTACTCAGTTGCTTGTCGAAATCTCCACTTAGAATATTCCACATGATGATTCGGTAATCATCTTTTAAATGTTTGATTTGTTGATAATTGATTTGTCCATAGGGTGGGCGAAATAAATAGGAATCAATATATTCTGAAGCTTTTTTTACATTGTTAATATAATCCTTCGCTGGGGTTTTCCACCCGCTGAGATGATTATGAGAATGATTACCTATTAAATGGCCATCTTTTTGTATTCTATGTATTAATTCTGGATAATTCTTGGCATTTTCACCCACACAAAAGAAAGTGGCTTTGGCTTGGTAATCCGCGAGAATTGCTAAAATTTCCATGGTGAGATTTGGGATGGGCCCATCATCAAAAGTTAAATAGATTTTTTTTTCATTTGTAGGAATCTTCCATATCAATGATTTACTCATTAATTTGGAGATGAGAATAGGAGTTTTAACTAAATACATAAAAGCAAAAGTAAAGTATTTTTGTATTTTAGCCCGTACAAATTATTGGCATGGAGCAAAAGCGCTGGGTAATACCCGATATACATGGTTATGTAAAGACTTTGAAGTCCTTACTGGCTCAAATTCGTCCTTCTAAAGAAGACCATTTAATCTTTTTAGGTGATTATATTGATCGTGGCCCCGATTCAAAAGGGGTGATTGACGAGATTTTAAACCTTCAGAATAATGGTTACCATGTGACTCCCTTGATGGGAAATCATGAGGAGTATTTTCTTAGAAATTACGATTATGCTTTGGAGAATAGTGGGTTTTTGCAAAAACTAAAGCCTAATAAAATAAAAAAGGAGTGGTACGAGTTTGGCGGTAAGGACACCATGAAATCATTTGCAACCCGTTCTATTATTAATATCCCCCAGAAATATATTGAATGGATGCGTAATTTGAAATATTATTTGGAAATGAATGATTGTGTTATTGTTCATGCTGGATTGAATTTTAATCTTCAAAATGTATTTCAAGATAAACATGCCATGTTATGGCTTAAAGAATTCAATATTGATTCTTCAAAAATTGGAAATAGACAGTTGATTCATGGACATACTCCGGTGGATTTGGAATACATTCATCATTGTATCAATCAAGAAAAACAAGAATTTATAGATTTGGATAATGGAGTTTTTTTGAGTCAAAAACCCGGATTTGGTAATTTGGTGGCTTTTGAAATAAATAAAAGACTTCTCATCACTCAGCACAACGAAGACGAATAATGAGGCTAAAATATTATTTCAGTTTACTGCTGATATTTTATACAATATCACTTATTGCACAGCAAGATACCAGCTTTTTACCTATGCCTTCTGGACCTTATCAAGTAGGAACAACAGAATGGTTTATAACCGATAGTTCAAGGCAAGATCCCTTTAAAAAGCGTGACAAGAGGAGACTGTATATAAAAATATGGTATCCAGCTCAAATTAAGAGTACAGAAAAGCCAGAATTGTATTTAGAAAGTTATCCCACAGACCTTATCTATAATGCCTTTAAAATCAAGAAATTCTCAAAGGAATGGATAGCCTCAATTCAAGAATATCCTACGCATTCTTATCCAGAGGCAGAATTGATTGCTCAGAAAAATGGTTTTCCAGTGATATTGTTTAATCCTGGCTTCTATTTTGGAATGGCCGATTTGTATACAGGAATGATGGAAGCGCTGGCTAGTCAAGGATATATAGTATGTAGTATAAACCATCCTTATGAGCAGCCTTACATAAAATTCCCCGATGGTGAAGAAATCTATTTAAAAAAGAAAAGGGCCCAATGGTCCTATATGCAATTGGTTTTTGCCAACTGGTTTCAATGGAAGAAAAAAGACAGCCCAGAGAAAAATATTGAAATCACTCGATATTATCATAAGATGTTGAGGAGGTTTAAAAAGATTGTGAATTTTTGGGTAGAAGACACTCGTTTCTTTATAGATTATCTGGAGGAAGAACAAGATAGACAAGTTGAACATGCCTTATTGCAAGCCATGGATTTAAACGCCATTGGCGCTTTTGGACAGTCGGTTGGTGGTTCAGTAATCGGAGAATTATGTGTTCAGGATGATAGAGTAAAGGCCGGAATTAATCTAGATTGTTTTCAATTTGGGAATGCTATAGACCAGCCCCTTAAACAGCCATTTATGCTGATTGAAAGTGATTATAACGCCGATTGGAACCTTGGGAACACCGTTAACTTTAGTCATACAGATGGTGATTTTGCCTTTTTACGCTTTCCAAAGTCCAGCCATTTTGTTTTTAGTGATGGGGCAGTATTACCCTATCCCGACAGAGATAATGAAGTGAGAATGATAGGTGATATTGATGGGGCTTTGGTTTTTAATAGTTTAAATCTATACATATCCGAGTTTTTTAATCAATATCTAAAATTTCAGCATTCCTCTGTTATTCAGAGTAATATGTCTAATTTGTATTTGGATTATTTCCTTAGAAAAGCTCCTCTGAAAATTGAAAAGGAATAGGCTTTAGAATTTAATTCAAGTATTAAGCTTTAAGTCAAATACCTTAGTCAAAAAAAATACAATGGTTTAAGAATTGTATTTTTTCATTGGAAATGATTAAGAGAAAATAAATGTTGATTTTATTGGTTTTTATTCATTTTAAAATTTCCTATATTTGCTCTCTAACATTAATAAAATCACATACTATGAAAAAAATTCTACTTTTTGCAATGCTTTTCAGTTTTTCATTGGCTTCTATGGCGCAATATGAAACTGTAAACATTAAAAATTTAAAAAAATCAAAAGACATTGAGGTTTCTCAAAAGAATAACCTTCCTGCCCCAGTAATTAATGCAGATAAAGCAGTAGCAGAAGATATCAACCGTATTTATGTCGGAAAGGCTAAAGATTTTCGTACGGTTCGTAAAGAAGATACACGAGCTATATCTTATAACCCTGAATTAGACATTATTTCTATTGTTTATGTTTTAGATCCTGCTACCTACGGAACCAATGGAACAGATATGGGTATGGTTTATTCTACTGATAGAGGAGCAACTTGGTCTGAGCCATTAGTAATATTTGACAATGGTAATTCTTATACAAATGATTATCCTTCTGGAATCGTTTTTAATCCCGATGGTAATACCGCTGTTGAGGATGCTTATGGAGTTATGCAAAACATTTCTCATGTTGGAGGTGACTGGGGTTATAAAATGTGGGGAAGTATGACTTTAGGTGGTGAAAACCATGCTATTGAAATTAGTCATAACCCAGATAATATTGAAGATGGATATTGGAACCAATACGGTTTAACACAAATTGAAGATCAAGTTCGTTGTTTAAATATGTTACCTCAAGGTGATTGGGGAAATTATCAATCTGCTGAATTACAGCCTATATTTGGTGATTTTGAAGGAACTGATTTTTTGTGGGATGAATCTATGTTAATTGAAATGGATTTATCTCAAAGTTCTGAAGATGGTCAAATGGCTTGGATTGGTTCTTATCAAGCTCACGATGGTGGTATTGATATGGCATGGTCCGAAGATGGACAAATTGGTTATATGTATATGGTAGGAGCTACTAATGATTTTCCTTCAGGATATCAACCTATCGTTTATAGAACAGAAGATGCTGGTGATAACTGGGACCTTATTGAATTAGATTTCACTACTGACGAGATGCAAGCTTTATTGGAGCCATTTATTATTGAAAACTGGAAAGGTGATATGATTCCTTCTGTTTTTGAATCTGCTAGTGTTGTTGATATGCATGGAGATCTTCAAATATTTGCTGCAACAGGTTCGCATTCTGCTGATATTTATAATTATCCGGATTCTTTAGGTTGGGGTTGGACTTATCCTGGTGATTTAATGAATTTGGTGGTTAATGATAATGGTTTAACAGATATCATTTGGATTGATTCTTTATTTACTTCAAATTTAGGTGATGACGACGAAGGAAACTATGCTGGTAATGGATGGAACCACAGATTAAGTGCTGCAAGAAATGAAAATGGAAGTCAAATTTTCTTGACATGGACTGATACAAGAGACGTTGCAAATGAATTAAATGTAGAGCCAGATGTTTTTGGCTGGACTAGAGATTTAGTATATTACGAATCTATTGACCCAATATGTTTAACAGAAGGAACATTATATGAAAAATTCTATTATTTTACTTATGGTTCTGAGATAGCCTATTTAAATGAAGAAGGTAGCTATACCATTCCTTATATGCAATGTGTAACACCTGGTGAATTTGCATCTAATGGTGGTACAGATCCTATAACTGTTAATTATATTACAGGAATTAATTTGGTAAATTTAATTGTTGATGGTGTTAGTGATATGCAAAATCAAGCAAGCTTCAAAATTTCTCAAAACCAACCTAATCCATTCACAGGTTCTACTATAATAGAAATTACTACTCAAACTGTTAGTCCAGCTTCTATTGAAGTAACTAGCCTTTTAGGACAAACTGTTTATAGCATGAATGCTGGTATCATTAATGGTAGTCAGAATGTTGAAATTAATGCTGAGAACTTAGAGTCTGGTGTTTATTTTTACACGGTTACTATTGGTAACGAAAGCATAACAAAGAAAATGATTATCGAATAGTCAATTTCTTTACTCTTATAAAATCGGATTTCATATTTATGGAATCCGATTTTTTTTGTGCTTTTTAAATATTTGTATTTTTTCTCCATCCATTGCTTTGCCAATAAGGATAAAGTTCAATTCATAGCGCATCATATGGGTCACATTGAAAATTATTGGGAGTATACAAAGGCTTACTCAGAAAACTGCTCAGCAAGTCTAATCCACAAAGGACTTTCCACTTTTCTAAATGATTATGATATACCAAAGGATTTGTGCACGAAGGAGGAATAAGAGTTCCATTAATAGTTTCTTGGCCTGATGAATTGGATTCTGCTTCTGTTTCTGAATATATTTCTTCATTTAGTGATATGATGCCCACCTTCTGTGATATTGCACAAATAGATATTCCTGAGGAGTCTGATGGAATAAGTTTTTTGCCGACTATTTTAAATCTGCAGCATCAAGTAAATCATGAGTATTTGTATTGGGAGTTTCCTGAGTATAATGGTCAACAAGCCATTCGGTTTGGAGATTGGAAGGCGATTCGAAAAAATATTCAGAATGGAAACTTAGAGCTTGAGTTATATCATTTACTCAGCGATCCACAAGAACAGAATAATGTAGCTGAGCTTCACCCTGAAATCATAAAAACAATAAACATATTCATGAAAGAATCTCATGTGAAATCAAGTATTACACCATTTCAGTTATATAATATAGACTAGTTTGCTTTTGAAAATAAAAGCACGTTAGCTGCTTTGTTTGTTGATATTTAGTATTTTATGGGAATGTTAATTTTGTGGTTTAATCCGGAATTATCATTACATTTGGGATTATATAGCATCGCATCAGTCATTTCTCTTTCTCTGCATTCTGTTTTCGGATTTAATTATTAGATAGAACCAAATAAACGAATATTCTATATGGGCAAGGGAAGACATACCGAAGATGAGCTTTATCATTTTTTATTCAATACGTCTTCAGATATTTTAGCGATTCAAAATTTCCATCATGAAATTTTGGATGTAAACGAGGAAGGTTTAAAAAAGATAGGATATCAAGCCAGTGAGGTATTGGGACAACCTATTTCAAAAATTCAAAAAAAGTATTCCTTAGAAGAATTAGAAGGCATCACCCAAAAACTGATGGAAAAAGGTGAAGCAAAATTCGAAAGCCTATTTCTTTGTAAAGATGGAAGTGAATTGCCAGTAGAGGTTATTGCAAAAGTGATAGCTTATAAAGGGGCTAAAGCTGTTTATACTCAATCTAGGGATGTTAGTGAACTTAAAGAATCCCAGCAGAAATTAGCTTTACAACAACAGGCCTCATTAAAAATATTCAGTGCTTTAGATGGAATAGTCTATGTAAGCGACCCATTCAGTTTCGAAATACTATTTGCCAATCAAGAGCTTATAGATTCTTTGGGTGTTGAACAAAGTATTATCGGAAAGAAGTGTTATCAAGTTATGCAAGGTTTAGATAGTCCTTGTTCATTTTGTACTAATCCTATTATATTCAATAATAAAAAAAATGATTCTTATGTTTGGGAATTTCAAAACAAGCAGAATAATCATTGGTATCGTTGTTATGACAGAGTAATAGAGTGGTTCAATGGCAAAAATGTAAGGTTAGAATTAGCTGTTGATATTACTGAGGAAAAGGAGAGACGTTTGCAAATTGAAGATCTAAACCTTCATTTAAAATCCATTGTAGACAGTCCAAAAGATTATGCACTTTTTAGATTAAAGATAGACCTTCAGACTAATAATGCTGAGGTTCTAATGATTAGTGATTCTATTATTCATTTATTTGGAATTTCACCTCAGGAGAAAAATACTTTTGCCAGCTGGTTTGAAAATGTTCATCCTAAAGATATTAAAACAGTATTTAGAGAAATATATAGGAATTTAAAGCCTCCTTTTAAACATCAAATGAAGTTTAGAATAGTACATCCTGAAAGAGGAATACGATATTTTAAACTAGAAGCCACAGGAATCGCATATCGGCAAGAAGCTGAATTGTTAGAGTATTCAAATGGATTTATTATTGATATTACAGATTCGGTTTTAGCTACCCAGGCATTAAAAGAAAGTGAGGAAAGATATCAATTGGCAACTGCTGCTTCCGAAAGTGGTATTTGGGATTGGAAATTAAAAGACAACTCTGTTTTTTATAGTGATCAATGGAAAGGACTTTTAGGTTATCAAGCTCACGAATTGGGCAATGAGTTTTCTACTTGGGAGGATTTACTTCATCCTGATGATAAGGAAAGAATGATAAATACAGTGCAAGCCTTTTTAGAGAAGCCTAAAAACTTCTTTATTGAGGAATTTAGAATGAAGCATAAGGATGAGACTTATAGATGGATTCATAATAAAGCAGCAGCTGTTTTAGATAAAAATGCTAATGTCATTAGGATGTTTGGTGCACATACGGATATCACCAAAGAAAAGAAGACCATAGATCACCTCATCAAATCAAAAGAGGATTATAAACAATTATTTGAACAAGCCCATGATGCTATCCTTATTTTTAATCCTGAAGATGGAGTGATACTGGAGGCCAATAAAGCGGCTTGTGAAGTTTATGGATATTCTTATCAAGAATTTGTAGGAAGTTCTATCACTAATTTTTCAAAGAATCCAAAAAAAGGGAAATTAAGGATAGAGCAAACCCTAAAAGATGGAGTTTATACCAATTTCGAAACCACACAATATAATAAAGAGGGCAGGGAATTGCATTTTGAGATTAATGCTTCCTTAATAAACTATCAGGGAAATAAGGCCATTTTAAGTATCAATAGAAACATCACTGAAAGAAAAAAAGTAGAGTTGGCTCTAATTGATAGTGAAGCCAATTTAATGTCTGTTTTAGAGAGTTCTCAAGATGCCATTTGGTCGGTTGATAGGGAATACAAACTACTGACGATCAATTCAAAGTTTAGAAATGAATTTCATTATAATTATGGTGTTAAACTCAATAAAGGGAATTGTATTTTGGATTTTGTATCCAAAGAGACTGCAGATTTATGGAAATCTCGATATTTAAGGGTTTTTTCAGGCGAGTCTGTTGTAGAAATTGATCAATTCGAGATAGATCATAAAC
Source organism: Lentimicrobium sp. L6 (assembly GCF_013166655.1). Taxonomy (NCBI): domain Bacteria; kingdom Pseudomonadati; phylum Bacteroidota; class Bacteroidia; order Bacteroidales; family Lentimicrobiaceae; genus Lentimicrobium; species Lentimicrobium sp. L6. Next base: position 41,010 of record NZ_JABKCA010000037.1, on the reverse strand, counting down.
CCTATTATTTTGAAATTACCATTAATCCTATTGTTTATGGGCAGCATATCTCTGGAGCATCTGTGGTTTCTAAAGATGTTTCAGAACGAGAAAGAACACAGCAATTATTATTGATAGCGAAAAATCAGGCAGAAGAGAATAATAGAATGAAATCTTATTTTTTAGCAAACATGAGTCACGAGATTCGAACTCCTATGAATGGAATTATGGGTTTTGCAGATTTATTAAAAGAAGAAGATTTATCAGAAAAAGAAAAGGGTTTGTATATTAGTGTTATTGAACGAAGTGGTGGTAAGATGTTACGTTTAATTAATAATATCATTGATATTTCCAGAATAGAATCGGGGCAAATGAATGTAGATTATAGCGAAGTAAACGTGAATGAATTATTGTATTTTCAATATGCTTTTTTTTCACCCGAGGCAGAAAGAAATGGTTTAGAATTAAAGCTTGAAACACCCAATATTGGCGAATTAAATATTTGGTCTGATTCCACAAAAATTGCTGATATTTTTACCAACCTAATCAAGAATTCTATTAAATACACCAAAGAAGGACAAATATCTTTTGGATATTCAATTCTTGGTAAAACCATCAAGTTCTTTGTGAAAGATACGGGAATTGGAATTTCTGAGCCTAAGCAAAAACTCATCTTTGAACGTTTTGTACAGGCAGAGAAGGTGGATAATAAAGTTACCGAAGGCGCTGGTTTGGGTTTGTCTATTACCAAAGCTTATGTAGAACTTTTAGGAGGAAGTATAGAACTTAAATCGTGCAAGCATAAAGGTACAGAGTTTATTTTTACACTTCCTATAAAAGGAAAACTAAAAAACTAAAGCTTTCCCCCTTAAATATTTACAAAAAAAAGTACAGATTGATTCTGTGTTCTATACCATTGTATTATTTTTATTCTGTATTTTTGAGCAAACGAAATGAGCTGGTATTTCTATAGATGCTAGCGATTTTCTTCTTTATTCATTTCCTAACCTAAAACTCATTTATGAAAGCATTAAAATTTACTTCCTTTGTTTCAGTCTTTTTAATCCTATTGATTCTTGGAATCTCTAATGAAAGCAAATCCCAAACTGTTGTGCAATGGTATACCTCTATGGGCGATTTTAGAGCCGAATTGCGCGAGGATCTTGTGCCTGAAACAGGTCAGAACTTTATCAACCTTTGTAACGATCATTTTTATACTGATTTAATTTTCCATAGAGTCATTAGTGGATTTATGATTCAAGATGGTTGTCCTTATGGTACTGGTACCGGTGGACCAGGGTATTCTTTTGATGATGAGTTTCATCCTGATTTACGTCATGATGAGCCTGGTATACTTTCTATGGCTAATTCAGGACCAAATACCAATGGTTCACAGTATTTTATAACTGTGGCTCCAACAGAATGGCTCGATGATGCTCATGCTGTATTTGGAAAAATTATAGATGGAATGGATGTGGTTTATGCCATAAGTGAAGTGGAAACCAATGCCAATGACAAGCCATTAATTGATGTAGTGATTGATAGCATTAGAGTGGTTACTGGAGACAGAACAATAGAACTAACAGCACCCGTTTCTAATGGAAAATGGAATGCCGCTGGAACAAGCATCATTACTTGGAATAGTGCTTTTATTGCAGATGTGAAATTGGAGTTTTCATCGGATAATGGAACTACTTGGGAAACCATAGAGGAGTCTATTTCTGCCAATACTCGTGCTTACGAGTGGGACGCCCCAAATGTAACATCAGATGCCTGTTTTGTAAGAATTTCTGATGTAGCTTATCCAGATATCATGAGTATGAATGAGGAGGCTTTCACCTTTGCATCTCTCGAGTTATTAGAACCTAATGGCTTCGTTACTTACCAAGTGGGAAGAGAATATGAGGTGACATGGTCAGGTGAGTTGATAGGTGATTTGAGTTTATACTATCAAGCTTCCGATGGAGGTGATTGGGTATTTGTAGCCGATGGTATTGATGCAGCAAGCGGTTCCTATATGTGGACTCCAGAAACAGCCACAGATTGGTGTAAAGTAAAACTAGAAGAAACTGCTTTCCCAGATTTGAATGATGAGTCTGATTTTAGGTTCTTTGTTTATTTATTGGATGTTTTAACGCCTATGGATGGTGAGTTATTGATGCCAGAATATGAGTATGATATTACATGGAATAGTGAGGTGATTTCAAATGTTAAAATAGAGTTTTCATCGGATAATGGTGATAATTGGTCAGTGTTGGAAACTAGCTTACCAGCAGATAATCAGGTGTATAGCTGGTTGGTCCCTGATGCTAATTCACAAGACTGCTATCTTAGATTATCATATCCTAGTAATTCTGATATTTACTCAATTAGTGAGAAATTTGGAATAGATATATTATGGACTGTTGATGAACTAAATGAACAAGCATTTACAATATCTCCAAATCCAGTAAACGATTATATCCATATTGATTTGAAAAATGTGATTTCTGGAAAAGAGAAAGCCACCATCAAAATCTATAATTCTAATGGTCAGGTTGTATTAGAACAAGAAATGAAAACTGAGGAAATACAAAATAATCAAACAATTTTAGATGCTCAAAAACTTCCTCAGGGCATTTATTTCATCAATGTAAAAACTGATAAAAAGGAGAGTAGTTTGAAGTTTATAAAGATGTAAATTGACATAGAACAGAAAGATTTAGAAAACCATGAGCAGTTTTATTGTTCATGGTTTTTCTTTGAAAGACTTTGCAATATAGCTGATAAAATTGAGGCACAAAGTGAATAACAGGCTCTGGCTTCTGTTACTTTTATCTCTATTTATATTTGAAGTTGAGTTTCGTTATCATTTATTAGTTGTTGTGCTAAACATACTACCTTAGGACGTCAATATGTTTGTCCAGTTCAAACTATATAATTCATTCGTAGAGAAGAATAGTAAATACTATTTTAAAGCAGTGAATATTTATTGTTTCCAAAATATTTTGATAGCTATAAACTTTGAGTATTTTTGCTAGATATGAGCAAAACTGCCAATATATTAAATCCTGAGAAATGGGTGCAAAACCATTCCGACTACCTTTATAATTACGCTGTATATAAAGTTAGTGATGATGTGATTGCTCAAGATTTGGTTCAAGACACTTTTATTGCTGGCCTTAAGGGTAAAGATTCTTTTAAGGGAAATAGCACGGAGCGCACCTGGTTGGTATCTATTTTGAAGCGAAAAGTTATCGATCATTATCGCAAATCTTCAGTTAGGAAAAACACAACAAATACAGATTTCAGTCTTCCTTTTAATGCCGATGGAGCTTTTAAGAACCATTGGAGTGATGATGGTGAACCTGGACAATGGAATATTGATCAATCAAATGATCTGGAAAAAGATGAATTTCAAAAAGCTTTAGACTTATGCTTGAGTCTTCTACCTCCTCAATGGCGTGAGGTTTTTCATATGAAGATGATGGAGGAGTGTAGTGGAGAAGAAATTTGTAAGGACTTAAATATTACTTCGTCTAATTTGTGGGTGATTATGCATCGAGCAAAGTTGAAGATGAGAGCTTGTATTGAAAAAAATTGGTTAGAAGTATGATGAAGAAAATGATGATAAGAGGGATGGATGCCATCATGTTGAGTTGCGAAGAAGCTACATACTTAATTACCAAGTCGGAGATGACTAAGGTGGGCTGCATCAAGCGAGTGCAATTAAAAATGCATTTGGCAGGATGTGAATTATGTCGTCGTTTTAAAATTCAGAGCGATTTTATTGATAAAAATTTAGTCAATCTTGAAAAATTAAAGCTTAATAATACCTCTCCAAACATAGAGCTCCCACAAGAGAAGAAAGAAGAGTTACAAAAATTATGTGAGCAGACTTAATGATTCTCATTTGAGCTTTTTCTTTAGATTTCTATGGTTAAGTTGAATCTCCTATTTATCCTATTGCCTTAATTAAATCTCCTATATTAGATTTATATTACCTTTGGTATAAACATTTAAATAAGTCTATTTTTTCATATGAAAGCACTAAGGAACTATAACCATCAAATCGAACTATTTCCCCAAAGTCCAAAGATTTTAGTTTTTTCAAAGTTGATTATTCTATTGAGTTTTTTACTTTTTATAAATTCCTGTACTCAAAGAAAAGTCAAGCAAGGCTTTATTAAAATAGACTATTCCTTAAACCAAAATTGGGCTTGTTATCCGGTTTCTAATCAGGATGATATGGATATATTCTTTATTGCTCCAACTGTATATAGTGGCGACAGTGTGAGTTTTAATCTTTCGCTTGAGAATGAGGATCTAAAAGGGAACTTTATAGGTGCCATAAATATGGAAAAAGGTATTTATGATGCTGAAGCTAATTTTTATGCGCCTTATTATCGTCAAGCTAGTTTAACAGCTTATATGAGCAGAGGATATGCAGAGGAATCTGAAAATCCTTCAGTAAATATGGCTTTTAAATTGGCATATTCTGATGTGGAGGAGGCTTTTGATTATTATCTTTCTCAAAGTGATAAGCCTTTTATTTTAGCAGGGTTTAGTCAAGGGAGTGAGATGATAATGAAGCTGTTAAAGCATCGTTTTCAAAATGAGGGATTGCAAAACCGATTAATCGCCGCCTATGCTATTGGTTGGCGTTTAGAGGAAGAGGAGGTCATGGAATATCCTCATTTAAAACCTGCTCAAAACGATAGGGATTTAGGAGTGATTATCTGTTATAGCAGTGAATCAGAGGGTATAGCTTCCTCTATTATTGTTCCCAAATTTAGTCTGTCTATCAATCCATTAAATTGGAGAATTGATTCAGTGCTTGCTGATAAAAGCTTAAATTTAGGGGCTTGTTTCACCGATTATGCTGGAGGTATAAATAGGGAAATAAAAGAGTTTTCTGGAGCCTATATTTCTCCTTCTAGGGGAACCCTTAAAGTCATCGATATTCTTCCTGAGGATTATCCTCCAATACTGCCTATTTTTAAAGAAGGCGAATATCATATCTATGATTATCTATTCTTCTATAGAAATTTGCAGGCAAATATCGCGCTAAGAAAGGCTATTTATTTTCAAGAAAAGAGATAAATAGGAGATCCAAAAAGCCTTTAGTTCGATAAAATCAAATCTAATGGCTATTTATTTTATTAACTAGGATTTATGACCCTACTGTCCCAATTTGAATATCAAACCAGCAGTTAAATCACCTTGGAAAATAACCACTGTACTGCTTACACTAGCACCACAATTACTTCCTCCACTTCCAATACCACAGTAAATCCCTCCTCCATTAAAGTACATAGGCATATACATATTTCCTTGGAATTTGATTCCAACTTTATCTGTAAAATAGTATTTTATTCCTGCACCCAAATTGATCATAAAACGCCACACATCAGTAATATCGCCATTCGTAGCATTATAATATACTGCTCCAGCTTTAAAAGTACCAAAACCAATAAGCTGAGGATTAGATAATTCTACCCCTTTTGTTCCTCCAATAAGAAACATATGAGTTTGTATATCAAATTCTCTAGAAGGTAATAAGTCTATGTAACTAAAGTTTGGTCGCCATTGTGCATCTGAAGAACTAACTGCATAGGAAAGTTCCAGCATACTATGCCCACCAGCGTCGAAACCTAAGTGAAGGCCATAGTTTATATTGTCTTTTATCTTTAGGCTTCCTTCGTAGAAATTACTTTTTCCACCAAAGAAATATCCAACCATTGGAGAGAGTTCTACTTGTGAATAGGTGGATAAACCTGTAAATAGAAGGGCAATGAGTATTAGTTTTTTCATTTGAGTTTAGTTTTGATCCAGAACCTTCAGAAATAAAATGAAGATTTCTTAGCGTTATTTATAGCAAATATAAGGGTTTGAGGAATTAAAAATAATTTTAACAAAAAATAAAAACTTTAAGAACCATTGCTTCAAATTAGATTTCATGGGAATGCTACCTTTGCACAAATTTAATTTATGCATTACGCAGATAAACATAGCTTAGGTGAAATAGAATTATTCAAAGCAAAAGTGACCAGAATAGATGATTTAGGTGAGAATGCTTTTGTCTATTATTTCAAACGGTTTTTCGATTTTAAACCAGGGCAGGTGGTGGCTATTTCATTACAAAAAGATGAGCCTCCTAGGCTTTATAGTATTGCGAGTGAACCTAAAAATGAAGAGGTAGCTATTTTGTTTAAGGTAAAACCTGATGGTTTTTTAACACCTCGTTTGGCTGAAGTTAAAATAGGCGGCACCATATTAGTTAGCCAGCCTTTTGGGGCCTTTTATGGTAGTAAAGGAGCTGATTATTGGATAGCTGTAGGAACAGGAATTGCTCCATTTGTATCTATGCAAAAAAGTGGTTTAGCTCCTCAGAAGACTCTGATACATGGTGGGAGAGCTGAAAAATCCTTTTACTTTGATTCATTGTTTATTAAGGATGATTCATTGAAATATATTCCTTGTAGTTCTACCATGGAGAAGGAAGGCTTTTATAGTGGAAGACTTACAGAATACTTAAAAACTGAAGAGCTGGAATTAGATAGAACATTCTTCATTTGTGGTAGCTCTGAAATGGTGGTGCAAGTTCGAGATATATTGATAGATAGGGGAGTAGATTACGATAAAATCATAGCAGAAATATACTTTTAATGGTAAAAGAAAATATATTCGGTAAAACGAAAAAAGAATTACAAGAACTGGTTGTAGGCTTAGGTTTGGCAAAGTTTATTGGAACTCAATTAGCAGAGTGGATGTATAAAAATAATGCTCGAACATTTGAGGATATGCATAATATCTCTAAAAAGGCCAAGGCTTTATTAGATGAGAAATATCAATTGGAAAGAGTGGAGCATGGAACTGTACAAAAATCAGTTGACGGAACTAAGAAATATCTTTTTCATGTAAGAGGTAGCCATTTTATTGAGGCTGCTTTTATTCCAGATAGAGACCGTGCAACACTTTGTGTTTCTTCTCAAGTAGGCTGTAAAATGGGCTGTTTATTCTGTATGACGGGAAAACAAGGTTTCCAAGCTAACTTATCAACTGGCGAAATCTTGAATCAAATTTATAGTCTTCCAGAATTCGACCAATTGACCAATGTGGTATATATGGGAATGGGAGAGCCTTTTGATAATCTAGATAATGTTTTGAGAAGTATTGAGATTCTTACTGCTGATTATGGAATGGCTTGGAGTCCAAGGAGAATTACCGTTTCTACCATTGGTATCATTCCTGCAATGAAAACTTTCTTGGAGAAATCAGAAGCGCATTTGGCTATTAGTCTGCATTCTCCTTTTGAAGAGGAACGTAAAAAGATTATGCCCATAGAAAATGTATATAATCTACCGAAATTATTGGAAGTGATTAGTAATTTTGAGTTTGGTGGGCAAAGACGAGTGAGTTTTGAGTATATCATGTTCAAAGATTTCAACGATGGAAAAACTCAAGTTGACCAATTGGCCAGAATTCTAAATGGTATTAAATCTCGAATCAATCTAATAAGATTTCATCCCATTCCAGGAACTCCTCTATTGGGTTCCGATGATGAAACCATCCTCAAATTCCAAGCAGACCTTAAGAAAAAAGGCATCATGACTACCATTAGAGCTTCTCGTGGACAAGACATTTTTGCGGCTTGTGGACTTCTTTCTACCAAAGAATTGGTGAAACGAAAGGAAGAGGAGGATTTTTAACCTTTTATGGAATATCATTCTATATATTGCTCCTAATTGATCACTTTATTTGGCTTAACTCTTATTATTTCAGTAGTTTTTGCTGTATTTAGGTAATTCTATTTTCTAGTTTTTTTGACGAAGCGAAACATTGCGTTTATGATCATATTCGTAATCAGAGTCTTGCTATATGAATGAAATTTCTTTTGAGAAGTGTGTTTATTCGTTCAAAGAAAATATGGATAATAAGGAGTGAGAGCTATATTTTTCCTTAACTTTACTATGCAACACATTAAACTTTTAAATAATGAAAAAGAATATTTTACTATTGAGCATTCTCCTTATCGGCTTTGCTTTATTAACTAACTCTTGCAAAAAAGACGATGACCCAGAAACAAAAACATGCAACCTTATAAAGAGTGATACCCTCGATACGGATATGGGACTGGTCTTCACTGTTGTTAAAACTGGGGATGCTAATTGTACTAAAATCACTTATTCTATTGCAGGATCAGAACAAATACTCACTAATCCTACACTTCCATGGACCCTAAGTGCTTCAGGAGAAGCTGGAAGTACTATAGCGCTTACAGCAGATGCTACTACCACAAATGGAAGTATTTCTATTAGTATAACTGGGAATTCAGCTAGCTCCTCACTTTCTTTAAGTGAATCTTGTTCGCAGTATAACGATTGATGATATCATTTAGGGGTAAGAAGTCGAAATTTGATATTGGGTTTTGGCTTTTGGCCTCCATCAATTTGGGGTGTTACTTTATAAGTTCATCAAGTAAATCCCTTACTTTTTGGCTGTCCCATTTTTTATTTCCAGTTTCTTTCACAACGATGATACCTTCTTTATTTATAATATAGGTGGTTGGAAGACTTGTGCTAGAAAGTTGACTAGGTTCTTGATCTAGTGGGCGGTAAGATTTTAAATCCCAATTCTTGTCTTTTAAAAAATTTCTTGTAATACTTTGGTTTTCATTACTGATAAATAGAAAATATACTTTGTCGCCATAATCATTTTGCAATCTCTCAAAAGAAGGCATTTCAGCAATACAAGGTGGACACCAAGTTGCCCAGAAATTAATAAGAATGGGTTTGTCTGATAATTCTTTTAGTTGGATTTTTTGATTATCACCATTTAATAAGGTCCATTGATAATCAATAGGTGATAATTCACCATACTGATCGTCAGCTGAAACTGAAGGTGCAAAATTGGTTAATTCTTTAATGAATACCATGATGGGAGTTCGAGTAGCAGGAATTAAAAGGCCTGCGAATAAAAGAATAAAGAATATATCAGACACCCAAGCCCACCAAGATTTCTTCTTTTGTTTGACCCAGTATTTTTGCAAAAAATTCATGATTAGGTTTTTTTGCAAAAGTAGTATTATTCTTCTCTATTCCGTTTTGAAAATTTTTTAGAGGAAAATGAAATTATAAACAATAGAATGAGAATTGGTTCGTTAATTCTATGCCATTTTGTTTGTTTCTATTCAATTTCATTATGGTTATGCATTTATGTGTATGGCACTTAGTGAGTTGTGAAATATTTGAAAATAGCCAACTTTTTATTTATCAACATGTCTTGTGCATAACTCAGAAAATTTAAAACGATTTAGTTTTCTGAAAGATATCTTTTTTAATAAATTTGACACACACAAATTGAATACACATTACACCAAAACACAAAGAATATGAGTAAATTATTTGGCAAACTTTTCCAAGGGAAGGATTATACAGAACGTGGTAAGAAAATCATGACTATCCATAAGGGGAAATATACCACTTATCAAAAATACTTAGAAGTTAATCCAGCAATTGCAGAACAATATTTACAGTTTATTGGTAAACATCCAGACGCTGTATATATTCGTTGGGATAAAACAAAAAGTAAGTTTACGATGTAGTATTGTATATGTTTTTATAATAATAAGTATATTATAAGGGGCATAATAGAATGACCCTTAGGGTCTTTACTTAAAACAAGAAATTAACTGAAGCAAAATTCACAAAAACCTTTGATGGCGGTTGTAGTTTTGCTTTTTTCTTCTAGCCATCCCATATGTCCAGAGTTCCCTAAAATAGTAATTTGTGCTAAAGGAGCTATTGAAGCTTGAGCCAATGCATGATCAATAGCAATTCTACTGTCTTTCTTACCTAGAATAAACAATACAGGAACTTTTGAAAATGCTATTACATCCAAACGCATTGTTCTCTCTTTCATACCTGCTAAAGCAGCTATTATTCCTTTGGGATTCATGGCATTAGCCATTTCAATTTGATTCTCAATCTCCTTTTTAAACATTAACTGATTATTTTCCGCAAAAAGAGAAGGAATAAATTGATTGATGAAGCTCATTTTTTCTTGCTTTACTATTTCTATAGTCCGCTCTCTATTTTTTTTAGCTTCATCAGAATCCGCCATACTGTGGCTATGGAATAATCCAAAACCATTCAAGCGCTGTGGATACTTTTCAGCGAAAGCTAGTGTGGTATATCCACCCATGCTGTGTCCCACCATGATACATTTTTCAATGGTTTCGGCAAGTAAAACTTGTTCTACTATTTCGGCCATAAAGTCCATTCCATGACTTTTGCTCCATATTCCTGTTTCACCATGCCCTGGTAAGTCGATGCAAAGAACTTGATAATTCTTCGAAAGTTCCTCGGAGTGGTAATTCCACATGCCAAGGTCTTCCATAAATCCGTGTAATAATACGATGCATTCTCCCTGACCTTCAATTTGATAATTGATATTTTTATTTTGAAATATAATTTGTTTTTGCATGCAATAAATTTTGTGTAAAAATAAGGTTTTTCATTGTCATTGTAGGATAGCAATTTGAAGTTTTCAATCCTATCTTCGAATATTTGAACATTCTTAAATTAAAAAAAAACGCAAACCGAAGCTTGCGTTTTATAGCGTTGACTAGATAAAACTTCTTTAAATGTTTATATTTCATTCAATAAGTTAACCATCTCAATGGCTCCCATAGCTGCTTCAAAGCCTTTATTCCCAGCCTTTGTTCCTGCTCTTTCAATAGCTTGTTCAATACTATCTGTAGTAAGAACACCAAAGATAACTGGTAATCCTTCTGCCATAGAAACAGAAGCTATTCCTTTAGAAACTTCAGAAGAAACAAAATCAAAGTGAGGGGTTGAACCACGGATGACAGCACCCAAGCAGATAATGGCATCGAATCGACCAGTTTGAGCCATTTTTTGTGCTACCAATGGAATCTCAAAAGCACCAGGAGCCCATGCAATTTCAACATTCTCCTCATTGACATCGTGTCTTTTTAGCGCATCAATCGCTCCTTCTAATAATTTGCCACCTATAAACTCATTGAAACGACCTACAATAATACCAAATCGGTTATTTCCAGCTGTTAATTTACCTTCTATTATTTTCATTTTGTATATGTATTTATTTTTTTTTAATTAGCTTTTGCAAATGGCTGGTAGCTAGAAACTAATAACTTTTAGTTTTTCACTATTAACTTTTCACTTTCACATCCAAATTTCTAAGAACATGTCCCATCTTACTAGCCTTTGTTGCCATGTAAAAAGCATTTCTTTCATGGTGATTAGCTTCAATATGAACGCGTTCTACTACTTCGATTCCATAGTTTTCCAGAGAATGAACTTTATCTGGGTTATTGGTAAGTAAACGAACCTTTTTTACCCTTAATTCTCTAAGCATGTCTGCAGCGGCTTTATAATCTCTTAAATCTGGAGCAAAACCTAAAGCTTCATTGGCTTCTACGGTATCCATTCCCGCTTCTTGAAGTTTATAAGCTTTTAATTTATTATTGAGCCCAATTCCTCGTCCTTCTTGTCTTAAATAAATGAGAACACCATTGGAGTCAGCAGCAATACGTTTCATAGACTCGTCTCTTTGTTCACCACAATCACATCGATGACTTCCGAAAACATCACCTGTTAAACATTCAGAATGCACTCGCACTAACACAGCCTTTTCAGGATTAAAATCTTTTGAACTAACTGCAATATGTTCTTCACCATTATTCTTACTTAGAAATCCGTGAGCGATAAAATCACCCCATTTATTGGGGAGCTCTACGCTTGTGATTTTCTCCACAGAGCTTTCGTGCCGACGACGATATTCAATGAGGGCAGCAATGGTGATTAATTTTAAGTCATGTTTCTTCTTGTAAATTTCCAAATCAGGAACTCGAGCCATACTACCATCTTCGTTCATGATTTCGCAAATGACACCAGCAGGATAAAGACCAGCTAGTCTTGCTAAGTCAACAGCTGCTTCGGTATGGCCTGCTCTTTGTATGACTCCACCAGATTTTGCTTCCAGAGGAAAAATATGACCAGGTCTTTTGAAATCCTCGGCAAAAGCCTCAGAATTAATTAATTGCTGAATGGTATGAGCTCTTTCGTGGGCACTGATACCTGTGGTAGTTTCCATGGCATCAACACTTACTGTAAAAGCTGTCTGATGGGAATCAGTATTGTTTTCCACCATCTTACCAAGTTTCAAGGCTTGTAGCCTTTCTCCGGTCATAGGTGTACAAATTAATCCGCCAGCTTCTTTGGCCATAAAATTGATAGCTTCGGGGCTGACCATTTCTGCGGCCATAATTAAATCACCTTCGTTCTCTCGCTGCTCGTCATCGACTACAATGACCATTTTGCCCATTTTTATGTCGGCAATAGCTTCCTCTATGGTGTTGAATATCTTGTTCATGATAAAAATCCATTTTTAGCTAAGAAATCCATATCGAATGATTTCTTTGGTTGGTTTTTGGTTTGTGCTGTGCTTGGAGATAAAAACCTCTGCACATATTTTCCTATCATATCTGTTTCCAGGTTGACAGTATCGTTTATGTTTTTTCCTAAAAGGGTAGTTTCTTGTGCGGTGTGTGGAATAATGGAAACTTCAAAAGAATCGTCTTCAACTTTTATAATAGTTAGAGAGATTCCATCGATAGCAATGGAGCCTTTATCTAGAATTTGATGAAGAATAAAGGCTGTAGTACTAATATGAATCCGCCAAGCAATATCATCTTTATGAATGGCTTTTACTTTTCCAATGCCATCTATATGTCCTGAAACCAAGTGACCTCCTAACCTATCGGATAGCCTTAAGGCTCTTTCTAGATTTACTTTTGAACCGATTTTTAATTCCGAGAAATTGGTTTTTTCAACCGTTTCAGACATTATGTCGACGGTAAATCTTTGAGATGTGATGGCTGTAACTGTAAGACATGCTCCATTGGTACAGACACTATCTCCAATTTTTACATCCTCTAAAACTTTATTGGCTTTAATGGTAAATTGATAAGAATTTTGGCCAGCTCTGATGCTACTTATTTCTCCTACTTCTTCTATTAATCCTGTAAACATTAAAAATAGCCCTCCATTAATAAATCGTTTCCAATAGTTTTATAATGAACCTCTTTTAATTCTGGAACATCGCCTAAATGTTTGATTCCTTTACCTGTAAAAGATGATTTCGAATTCATTCCTCCTATAATTTTGGGAGCGATAAATGCATATATTTTTTGAGGAAGGTGATGTTGTAAAACACTGAAGTTGATAGAGCCACCACCTTCAACTATCAAACTATCAATACCTTCTTCTCCTAGTTTTTCGAGTAAGTACTCCAAGTTTACTACTCCATCTTTTAATGGACAAACCCAAACTTGAACGTTTTTGTATTCTTCAAATTCAGCTATACGAGCTTGGCTTGCCATACGAGTAGTTGCAATAATCAAAGGAGCTTTGTCATCGAGTATTTTAAATCCATGAGGGGTTTTTAAAGTGGTGTCCACCACTACTTTAATAGGGTTTTTTACTTCTTTGTCTAATCTTACTGTAAGGGCGGGATCGTCTTTTAATACGGTATTTATTCCTACTAAAATGGCTGTATAATCTTGTCTCAATTGATGAACTACTTTTCTGCTTTCAGCACTGGTAATCCATTGACTCTCCCCACTATAAGTGGCAATTTTACCGTCTAAACTAGTAGCCGTTTTAAGGGCGATGAATGGAGTTTTATATTGGATAAAATGGAAGAATTTTTCATTCAGTTTTAATCCCTCTTTTTCCAATAAGCCAGTTACCACTTCAATGCCAGCTTTCTTTAATATTTTAATTCCTTTTCCAGACACTAAAGGGTTGGGGTCGATATTGGCAATAAATACTTTAGAAAATCCTTGTTTGACAAGTGCAAGGGAGCAAGGAGGGGTTTTGCCTTGATGGGAGCAGGGTTCTAGGTTCACATATAAATGTGCTCCTTTTAAGTCTTGGCTAGCATTTTCAATAGCTCTAATTTCGGCGTGAGGCCCACCATAATACTCATGAAAACCTTCTGAGATGATTTCATCATCTTTTGTGATAACTGCACCTACCATAGGATTAGGAGCTGTAAAACCACTTCCTTGTGCAGCGAGCTCAAGGCAGCGTTTCATCATTTTTTGGTCAAACTTGCTAAAGTTTGCTGATTTCTTTGACATAAAAAAAGCCCTCGTATTTTTGGTCGACAGGGCAGTGCAAAGAAAAGCCAAAATAGGCTATTCATCTGTAAATCTTCTTCTATCATCCAGACTTTACTGTCGGTATTGGAATTTCACCAAATCAATCGTGACGATTATCGTCATGAGTCGCGGACTATCACCGCCGGTCGGGAATTACACCCTGCCCTGAAGAATTTTTTTATTACGTTGCAAAAGTATCTCATTTTTATGGATATGGATGTTAACAAATGCAAAATAGCTATTTAATGTTGGTATTTTGGAATGGGTTTAAATAGCCAATCGATTTATAGCAATAGCAAAAAGGTTATATCTTTGGTTATCATTAACCAAAATCAGATTCGAATGATATCAATCTATAGAAACACAATCAAACTAATTCTATTTATTCTTTGTATCTCTTCTTTGTTTTTTAGCTGTGGTAAATGTAATACTAAATCACTTGGCCAACCTTTCTGTGATAATGGTTATAATGAATGGACAGTTGCTGAAATAATTGAAGGATCTATTACTGGTTTTGACTTTAATAATTCTCCAATAGTCATAAGGAGACAAACTCAATATGATTCTTTAATGTCAGAGCATAAGCCAATAGAGGTAGATTTTGAAAAACACACTCTTTTAGGCATGGGAGGGGGAGGTTCTGGCCAAGGCATTAATACAATGGCATGGGTATGTAGGAATACACAAAAAGATGAAGTTAAAATGTATGTGAAATACTCTATGGAAAATCAGTGTGCAGGCTCTGGTATCATTTCAATACCTTTTGTTTATTGGGCTAAGGTTCCAAAGCTTTCAACAGAAACAAAGGTATATTTTGAGGCTATTGATGTAAATCCATTTGATGATTAATTTCTGATATTATTGCTGTTCTATTGCTATGTTACATAGGTATATCTGGTGATTTTGAAATATTCACGATGTTCTTATTTCTATAGATGTTTCGGTGCTCTGCACCTTTTGTTTGTAATTGAAAGATAATGAGCTAATTTAGAACAATCATTAACAAGGGGCAGAGACCCGTCTACCTCTATAAAAGAAATAAGAAAATTTGGTATCAAGCTACAGAGTAGCGAAACAATTTAGGTATTTTAGGGATTTCTGTTGTCGTCGCTGCTCTGTTAGCAAATTGCTGAGACTTATCTGGTGACTTTGAAATTATCATTGCATTCAAATTTCTATAGATGTTTCGGTGCTCTGCACCTTTTGTTTGTAATTAAAAGACAATAGCTAAAAAAGGTAATCATTAGAATGGACAGAGCCTCGATGACCTCTATAAAAGTATCACAAAAAAAATATGCCAAGCTACAGAATCAGATTCAGATAATTAAATCGTTTGATTACTTCTATTGTCAATAAACGCAATCAATTCAATGGAGTTTTTATGAACTCTATAAATTAAAGAAGTCTGACTGCTTATTACGCATTTTCTTAAGCCATTGAAACTTATTGATTCAGGACAAAGTTTTTGATGAACCATCAATTTATTTAATAGATGGTTAACTTTAGATTCAAATTTTTCAGCTTCCCTAAGAGACCATTTTGCTAGAATATATTCAATAGTTTTTAAATATGAATCTTCTGCAACTGGAGACCATATGATATGAGGTGGTCTCATTTTCTGCCCAATAAATGGTCAACTTTTGATTGAATAATTTCATGAGAATGACCTTCATTATTCTCCAATTGAGATAATCCTAATTCAATTGTTGATTTATCATTTTCACTTAAATAGTCCCACCAATCGATTGGCTTTTTTTGCAAAGCTGAAAAATAGGCTTGAACCTGACTCAAAATACCTTCATCATTAGTATTAGTAACTAGTTGATGTAATATTTCTTTTAATTCAGAAGTCTTTGAGTTCATATTTCAGATTTTTATAATCATAATTAAAGAGCAAAGATACTGAATATTTATTTTGTCATTAAGTCTACCTCTTCTCAGCAATCCTCAACAAATCACCAAATACACCACGGGCAGTTACTGCCGCACCAGCACCGGCTCCTTGGATCACAATTGGGTTCTCCCCATAGCTTTCGGTATAGATTTCGAAGATGGAATTACTTCCGCTCAATTGGCCTAAAGCGCTGTTTTTTGGGACACTTACCAAACTCACATCCAACTCACCTTTGCTTTGTTGAAGGTCGCCATGTAAATCGCCCACATACCTGAGAACATGGTCTTTTTCTTGTGCTTCTTTTAGTAATTCAAAAGGATGGTCTAATTCTTCAATTCTTTGGAGGAAGTTATCCACTTGGCCTCCTCTTAAGTTTTCAGGAATGAGGTTTCTAATTTGAACTTCGTCTAGTTCATTTTCCAAATCGAGTTCACGAGCCAAAATGAGTAATTTACGAGCCACATCGTTTCCACATAAATCTTCTCTTGGGTCAGGTTCTGTAAATCCTTTTTCCATGGCTTGTTTCACAATGCTTGAGAAGCTTTCTTCAGATTCAGAAAAAGCATTAAAAATATAACTCAGTGAGCCTGAAAATACGCCTTTAATTCTGGTGATATTCTCTCCGGAATCGTGTAATAGTTTGATGGTATCGATGAGCGGTAAACCTGCGCCCACATTGGTTTCGTATAAATATTGTTTGTTATGAGTCTTCAATTCTTTCCTTAATGATTTATAGAAATCAAAACCTACAGTATTGGCTATTTTATTGGAGGAAACCAAATCGAATCCATTCTCAATCAAGAGGGGATAGCTTTTGATAAATTCGCTAGAAGCAGTATTATCAATGGCTATTAAATTCTCTAAATGATGTTGTTCAGCAAAGGCAATAACTTCTTTGATAGAATCTTTTGTTTGCTTAGCATTCTTAAATTCAGATTTCCAATTATTTCCAATGCCCTCTTTTTGGAGAAGAAGGTTTTTACTTCCGGCAACCGCGAAAATATTTAGACGAGTTTCTTTTCTCCTTAAGATTTGTTCTTGGCTTTTTAAAATCTGTTCAATTAAACTTCCGCCCACTGTTCCTTTTCCAAAAATAGCGATATTTATATTCTTAGCTACCCCAAATATCTGAGAATGAATAATGTTGATGGCTTTGTGAACCTGCTGGTTATCGATTAATAAGCTGATATTATTCCCCGAAATATTATTATTAATCAATAGAATTTCAATATTATTTTTCACCAAAGATTGATAGGGTTTTGAAAAGCCTTGTAAATTTTGACCCACAATACTAACCACCGATACATCATTAATGGTAGTGATATTGCTCACATCTTTATTGGAAAAATCATTTGAAAATTCTTTACGGAGAGATTTTACTGCTCTGTCGTCATCTTTACTATTTACCACAAATCCAATTCCTCTTTCTGAACTTCCTTGGGAAATGACACCTATATTAATATTTTCTCTTCCTAAAGTGTTGAATATTCTTGCATCTACACCTATTTTCCCCAATAAGCCTTTTCCTTCCAAATTAATCAGACTCACTCCTGATTTTACAGAAATGGATTTTACACCTTTTTTCTGACCATTCCTACAGATGAGTGTTCCTTTGCTTTCAGAATTAAAAGTGTTGAGGATTCTAAGGGGAATGTTTTTCTCAATAAGTGGAATAATGGTTTTGGCATGTAAAATGGAAGCTCCAAAACTGGCCAATTCATTGGCTTCTTGAAAGCTGATTTGATCAATAATTCTTGCCTCTTCTACTAAATCAGGATTGGCAGTGTATATTCCATCTACATGTGTATAGTTTTGTAATTCTTCTGCATTTAGGAAATTGGCAAATAATGCAGCTGAATAATTGCTGCCATTTCTCCCCAAAGTGGTGGTAGAACCTTGTTCATTATTGGCAATGAAACCAGTAAGAATAGCCAAGGTGTTTTCTTCTAATTCATCGATGAAAGTTTGACATCTTTTTTTTGATTCTTCTTCTAAGACAACTGCATTTCCATATTGCTCATCAGTGACAATAATTTTTCTGCTATCAATGTTTTTTGCCTTAATTCCTTTGTCATTTAGAAGCTTCGATATCATTTTGGCAGCGAGTAATTCACCTTGGGCTAATACGAGGTCTTTTATTTTTAAACTCACTTCCTCTAATAATTGAACGCCTTCGAATATTTTTTCTAATAGCTGGAATTCTTTGCTGAAATCTATAGCAGGAGCAGGTGAAATTTGGTAACTTTTAAATTCTTGCCATTGCGTTTTATATTCCTTTCCTTGTTTGGCTAGTTCTAAGATGTTTTCTAGTTCATCTGTGGCGTTTCCTCTAGCAGAAACTATAACGACAAACTTCTCATTATTATTAATTTTATTTTGTATGATGCTGATTACAGCATTTATTCCGGTTCCGTTGGAGAGGGATTTCCCTCCGAATTTTATTATTTTCATATTTTTATTTTATTTACCACAGAGGCACTAAGACACAGAGTTGCACAAAGTTTGTTGTGAATTATTGACTTGTAAAATTCTAGTGAAGGATGATTCTATTTGAATATGGGTTTCAAGAAACTTTCAAGTTGCTCAAATTCAATTAAGAAAGCATCGTGGCCATGTATGGATTTTATTTCATGGTATTCGTTTTTAATCTCCAACTTGTCCAACTTGTTTTTGGTCTCGATGGTCTCATCCTTCACAAATATCCAATCTGTATCTACAGCTACTTGAATAATATTGGACTCGATTTCTTTAACAGCCTCCTCAAAATTCTCAAAATGGCTGGTGATATCAAGTGTGGTTAATAAATGAGTCATCAAGCGATAGGCAGAAACCTCAAAGCGGCCATTTAATTTATTTCCATGATGCCGAAGCCAAGATTCAATATTGAATAATTTTCCATCTGCAGTTTGGCTTCTGTTGAATTTAGACTCTAAACTGGCCGGTGTTCTATAAAATAACATGGCCATCATTCTAGCAATTTCTAAAGGCTTATCAGTGAATTCTAAAATTTGCATTTGCACTTCATTAAAACCAATAATCCAATCGGAGCTTTGCCAATGACAAGCCACGGGGATTAAGTTTTCAATGAGTTTTGGTTTTAACACTGCCATTTCCCAAGCGATTCCACCTCCTAAAGAGCCTCCGATGACTGCAAAAAGCTTCTCTATCTTTAAACCATCAATGGCTTCTAAAAACAAGCTTGCAATATCTCGAGTTGTGAAATCTTTATAGTTTTCTATAATTAAATCATCGTAGGCATTTCCAGGGATATTAAAAGCTAGAATGGTGTATTTGTTTGTATCAATGAGTTTATTTTCTCCAATGATGGTTTTCCACCAGCCTTTTTCTTCACTTAAAACATCAGAGTTTCCAGTCAATGCGTGATTAATTACTACTATTGGTGCAGTATGTAAAGGTTTTCCAAAAACCTCATAAGTGAGGTTCAACTCATTGAGAAGAACCCCGCTTGAGGTGGTGAAATCTTTAATTTTATAGCTGATTAATTCGGGTCTCATTAGATTTTCTTTATGGCTTGTTCAATATCTGCTTTCAAATCTACAATATCTTCTAAACCAACTGACAATCGAATTAAATCTTTTGTGACACCAGTTGATTCTTGTTGCTCTTCGGTTAACTGTTGATGCGTGGTGCTGGCAGGGTGAATGATTAATGATTTAGTATCGCCAATATTGGCTAGAAGTGAGAAAAGTTGAGTGCTGTCGGTGAATTTTCTAGCGGCTTCAAATCCTCCTTTTAATCCGAAAGTGACAATTCCGCTTTGACCTTTGGGAAGATATTTTTGGGCTAAGGGATAGTATTTATTATTCTTTAATCCAGGATAATTCACCCAAGCTACTTCCTCTAAGCTTTCTAACCACTCAGCCAATTCTAATGCATTTTTAGAATGTTGTTTAATTCTGACTTCTAAGGTTTCCAATCCTTGAATGATTTGGAAAGCACTCAATGGACTTAAAGCTCCACCATAATCTCTCAATCCTTCTATTCTTAATTTGGTGATAAATGCGGCCTCGCCAAGTACTTCAGCATAAATTAAACCATGATATCCTTTGGAAGGCTCCGTAAACTCTGGGAATTTCCCACTGGCCCAATCGAAAGTTCCGGCATCAATCACAATGCCGCCTAGTGAATTTCCTTGTCCAGCTATATATTTGGTGAGGGAGTGAATCACTAAGTTTGCTCCATGTTTTATGGGGTTTAATAGGCTAGGAGAAGCTACTGTATTGTCTACAATTAATGGAATCTGATGTGCTTGTGCCACTTTCGCTATGGCTTCAATATCTAAAACATCGAGTTTCGGATTGCCGATAGATTCAATAAATATAGCTTTGGTGTTTTCTTGAATAGCCTCCTCAAAATTTTCTATTTGATCTGGATTTACAAATTGGGTAGTAATACCAAAACGGGGGAGGGTCACATTGAGAAGATTATAGGTTCCACCATAAAGACTGCTTGAAGAAACAATATGGTCGCCAGTTTGTAGTAAGGTGAGCAGACAAGTAGAGATGGCGGCTGTTCCAGAAGCAAAAACCGCAGCTCCAATGCCACCTTCTATTTGTGCCAGTCTTTGTTCTAGTACATCGTTGGTTGGGTTGTTAAGTCGGGTATAAATATATCCTGGCTCTTTTAGTTCAAACAGATTGGAAGCATGTTCTGTATCTCTAAATACATAAGAAGTGGTTTGATAAATAGGAACAGCTCTGGTTCCTTGAGTTAAATTGGTATCGTGTCCTGCATGTAAAGCTTTGCTTGCTATTTTTAAATTTCCCATTATTATTTATTTTTTTATATTTCTTGTTTGTTGGCCACTAGGCACTATGTCACAAAGGATATTGTTTGTTTTATATATTTTGTTTTTGGGCCACTACGGCACTATGACAAGGTTTATTAATCTATTTTCTGTAATGATTTTTTGAGCAAAGAAGCTTTAGGTTGAGGCGGATAAAGAATGAAATTTCAGGAGTTTACTGTGGTAAATGACTGATATTTCATTCGAATCCAACGAAAAGATAAAGTTTCTTTTGCCATAAAATAAAAAAGTCCCTTTGGTTTCGATATTACCAAAGGGACTTAAAAGAGATTCTTTTTATTTGTCATTTTAGGCAATACCGGAGCATGTGTTGCATCATCATATACATCATCATAAACATGTTCATCATCATTGTATTTGCCATTATTATTTTCATCTCTTGTAAATTTAAATCATAAAAAAAGCCCCTGCTGTTTGGCAAGGGCGTCTTTGTATATCTGTTTTATGTTTTTTATACAATTCGTCCCTTTACGTTGCTTTGCATACGCATCATCATGGACATATTTGTATTTTGATTATTCATTTCTGGGGGCAAATATAGGAGGTTTTTTTATTCGAGCAAGATATTTTTTACTGTTAACAGGATTTTATACTTCAGAAGTAAAGAAATATTGACAAAAGAATAAGTTTATATTTTTGATAGAGTGTATTTTGTAATTTTACTCATTCAAAAATGACTTATGAAAAAAACAATAATTATTTTTTTACTATTGACTGGAATAATAGTGTCAAATGCACAAACAAATCTTCCTCAAGTTAGCTCAGGGAAAATTGAAAGGATTGAGAATTTTAAATCTCAATATGTAAATGACAGAAATATAGATGTTTGGCTTCCAGAAGGATATTCTGAGGAGTCTAAATATAATGTTCTATATATGCATGATGGGCAAATGCTTTTTGATGCCAATACCACTTGGAATAAGCAGGAGTGGGGAGTTGATGAGTGCATGTCAGAATTAATTTCTGAAGGAAAAATTAAGCCATGTATCGTTGTTGGGATATTTAATGATGCCAATGATAGACATAGCGATTTCTTTCCACAAAAGCCATTTGAGTCACTTCCGGAAAATTTTAGAGACTCATTAATGGGAGTTGAAAGATATGAAGGACATCCCTTGTTTTCAAAAGCTGTGCAGTCCGATAATTATTTGAAATTTCTCGTGGAAGAAGTTAAACCTTATATAGATGCTCATTATTCTGTCAACATAGAAAAAGAAAACACTTTTGTTGCTGGTTCTAGTATGGGAGGTTTAATATCGATGTATGCCATTTGTGAGTATCCTGATGTATTTGCTGGAGCGGCTTGCTTGTCGACTCATTGGCCTGGGATTTTCCAAATGGAGAATAATCCAGTACCCAATGCATTCCAAAATTATATGCAAGAAAACCTTCCGGAAGCCTCCTCTCACCTTATTTATTTTGACTATGGAACGGAGACTTTAGATGCTCTTTATGAACTTCCGCAAAAAGGAATGGATGAGGTGATGAAAGCAAAAGGATATACTAAAGAGAATTGGATAACACTCAAGTTTGAAGGGGAAGAGCATTCGGAAAACTCCTGGAAAAAACGATTGACAACACCTCTTGAATTTATCATGGGAACAAAGAATAAATAGTACATTTGCTGAAAATTACTGAGATGGAAATAGAAAGAATAGACGGAAAAAATAGAAAAAATATAGCAATCGGTGCAGATGTAGAAATCGTACAAAAGCAAGATCAGAGGAGCGGAGAACTCACCGAAGGTGTTGTGAAAAAGATTTTGACCAATTCACCAAATCATCCCCATGGCATAAAAGTGATGTTGGAGACAGGAGAGGTGGGACGAGTGAAATACATCTTATTAGAAGATTAGATATCTTTTTAATTATAAACTCAATAATATATGCACAATATTAATTCTCTAGTTATATGAACCAAAATGAAGTTAGTGTTCTATTGAGTACTCTTAATAGAAGATTTCGACTTATTAATGGATGATTACCCTATATTAGTAAATACTTTCCTGTTTCCATATCTCGCTCAAATGAATTCCAATGAGCTAAATACCCATGAATGGCAATATATAATCCAGGTTCTAAACTTTGAACGCCAGCCACGGCCATTCCTAAATTGAATGCAGCATCGGAATCCTTAAATTTTTCTGGCAGCATGGCAGCCGTAAGGATGATAGTTTTGTTTGATATAGAACTTAAAACTTGGGCGGTTTCAATTAAAGTATCAGAACCATGGGTAATGATGATGGCTTTTTCTTGAAGAGCTATGCATTTTTCCTTAAGAGCAGATCTGTCTTCAAGAGTCAATTCCATGCTGTCTTTTTTGCAAAATTCATAAAAGCTAATCTCATGCTGATGTTGTGCATTTTTAAGAATCTCGATAAATGCAGGGCTTCCAATTTCAAAAGCCCATCCTTTTATGGAATGAGGATAATCTTTGTCAATGGTACCACCGGTTTGTATAAAAGCAATATTCATAATTTCTTTTCGATTATTCATCAAAGATAGAAGAAATCACAGAAGTATATATTCCCCATAGGCATTAATAAATAAAACTATCTTTCCTTATATTTGTGAAAAATCATAATCATGTCTGAATTCACACATCACAAACAAAATAGGGTGAAAATGCTCGTCCAACTTACTAAAGCCATCCTGAAGAAGGAGAACGTAGGGGACTTATACAAGCAATATTTGGAGGGAATTCAAAAGCTGATGCCTTCTGATATCATTGCTGCTGTTGATGCTTTAATGCAAGAGAAAATAGAGCTAGAAGCTTTGAAGACAGCGATTAACAAGCTGCTTAATTTAGTTTATCAGCCAATTAACGATTTTCCATCTACTCCCGTTAAAAAAGGAGATATCCTTTGGTATTTGGAGCAAAATAATATCAAGGCCATTAGTTTATTGGAGGATACTTCGCAGCTCATCAAGAAACTTAATTCGAAAAACTGGGAGGAGTCTGTTCAAGAATTATTATCCATTTATAAAGAGTTATTAGCTTTCACTAAAATATATACCATTAAAGAAAATGTAGTTTTTCCAGTTTTGGAGAAAGAGTGGCCAGACTTCAGATGTTCTCAACTGATGTGGGCTTTTCATGATGATATAAAAAGAGACATTAAAGAAGTCATTTCTATTCTTGAAGCTAAGGGGGTAATTGATTTATCAAGAATTAATCGCTTGATTGGAGATGTTAGTTTTAGAATAACGGCTATTAAATTTAGAGACGAGAAGATATTATTCCCTCATATATTGGATACTATTTCTACGGAAAAAGTAGATGGATTATTGAGTCAGTCTAAAGATTTGGAATTTCCCTTCGTGAAACCAGATTTTAACAGTAAACAAGAAGAATCGGAGGCATCAGATATGATAAGTGGATTGGTACAATTGGGAAGTGGTGCCATGAGACCAGACCAAATTAAAATGGTATTTAATCATTTACCAGTGGACATTACCTATGTGGACGAGCATAATAAGGTACAATACTATTCGACTCCGAAACATCGTATTTTTCCTAGAACCAATGCTATACTTGGGCGTGATGTGAGTAATTGCCATCCTCCAGATTCAGTTCATGTGGTAGAGAAAATTGTGGAGGCTTTTAGAATAGGAGAGAAAGACCAAGCCAGCTTTTGGATACACATGGGGCCTCATTTTGTGCTCATCCAATATTTTGCAGTTCGTGATGAAGACAGTGTTTTTAGAGGGGTAGTAGAGGTTTCTCAAGAAATAAGTGAGATTGTAAAACTCGAAGGTGACAAGCGATTATTGGATTGGGAGTAGGAATGAATGAATTTAAAAATAAAAAAATGCGCTCACAAATGAATATGGAAGCGCATTTTTTTATATCAAAGGATATCCTATTTCTTATTTGCAGCTTTTACAAAACTCAGGAAAACAGGATGTGGTTTAGCAACAGTACTTTTATATTCTGGATGAAACTGAACGCCCATAAAATAAGGATGGTCTTTTATTTCAACAATTTCTACTAAATCATCTTTGGTATTTACTCCAGTTGCTGACATGCCAGCCGTTTCGAATCTTTCAAGATAGGCATTGTTAAATTCAAAACGATGTCTATGACGTTCCTTTATGTTTTTACTACCATAAGTAGTTTCAGCAATGGTTTCAGCTTTAATTTCGCAAGGATAAGAACCTAATCTCATGGTTCCACCAAGTCCTGAAATCTTTTTTTGGTTTTCCATCATGTCAATAACAGGGTAACTTGTTCTAGAATTGAATTCAGTGGAATGAGCATCAGGATAATTGAGCACGTTTCTCGCAAATTCAATAACCGCACATTGCATCCCCAAACAAATACCTAAGAAAGGAATTTTATTTTCTCTGGCAAATTTCACAGCTTCAATTTTCCCTGCTATTCCTCTCTCTCCAAATCCTGGAGCTACTAAAATACCATTTAAACCTTTTAAAACTTCATTGGCATTATCGCGATTCACATTTTCGCTATGAATCATCTTTACCTTTACTTTAATTTCACTATGAGCTCCAGCGTGTACTATTGATTCAAGAATAGATTTATAGGCATCTTGCAATTCAACATACTTACCAACTAAGCCAATGGTGATTTTAGATTTAGGATTTTTTAGTTTTGAAAGGAATTCTTCCCAGTCTTGGATGTCGAGATCGTTTTCTACAGGGGTATGAGTAAGCTTTAGAACCTCTGTATCTAGTTTTTCTTGTCTCATCAATATCGGAACATCATAAATGCTATCAGCATCAATAGATTCAATAACACTAGAAGACCTTACATTACAAAAGCGAGCTATTTTATCTCTAATATTATCATTTAAGGGATGTTCAGTTCTACAGACAATGACATCCGGTTGAACTCCTTGTTCTAAAAGCATTTTTACAGAGTGCTGAGTGGGTTTGGTTTTCAATTCTCCCGCAGCTGCTAAATAAGGAACCAAAGTTAAATGAACCACAAGGCAATCCTTACCTAATTCCCATTTCATCTGTCTCACAGATTCAATATAAGGTAAAGATTCTATGTCACCAACAGTACCACCAATTTCAGTAATTACAAAATCATAGTTGTTTTTCTTTCCAAGTAACTTTACACGATATTTGATCTCATCGGTAATATGAGGAATCACCTGCACAGTACTTCCCAAATAATCACCTTTGCGTTCTTTGTTAATAACTGTTTGATATATTCTTCCAGTAGTTACATTATTTGCCTGACTGGTGGGTTCATTAAGAAAACGTTCATAATGACCTAGGTCAAGATCTGTTTCTGCACCATCATCCGTTACAAAACATTCGCCATGTTCGTATGGGTTTAAAGTTCCTGGATCTATATTGATATAGGGGTCGAATTTTTGAATTCCTACTTTATAACCTCTGGCTTGTAGTAGTTTAGCTAAGGAAGCAGAAATGATTCCTTTTCCTAATGAAGACGTAACACCTCCTGTTACGAAGATAAATTTTGTTTTTGTTGACATCCTTACCTATTTGTAATAAATAAGTGTGCAAAGAAACGAATAAAATGATTGAAGATCCATAAAAATTCAGGATTTCTTTATTATTTATTCACAGTGGTAATTAATTATGTGATATTCTTGCAGGCTTCCTTATATTTGTAGCAATTAAAAACCTTTTTCCATGATTAGAATATATACAAGCCTTCTATTAATCTGTTTTTTATATACGGGTTTGCTAGCTCAAGTTACTTCAGAAACTTTAGATGATGAATACAGTGGATTTGAAGCTGGTTTAAACATAGGAGCTTATTTTGGAAATAATAATACAGCCAATTTTTATAATGGGGCTGGTAACGAAGATGGAATGAATAGTGCAGATAAAATCATTAATAATATTAACTACTTGAATATGATTAATGATGTTCTCGAACAGAATGGTTATCGCTATCCTTTGGAAGAAGGATTATATCATACTGAATATCCTCAGAACATGACATATCAGCCAGCGATTTATGCTGGTTTAACTGGTCGATATTGGCTGAATAGGAAAATGGCTATTTCAGCTTCTATGAATTATTCAAGGTTAGTAACCAAAGACCAATTTGTGATTTATAATGATGGTGATATTCCACCAAGTAACAAAGAAGATCAATATGTACTTGGAAATATAGCAGGACAAGAAGAAAGAGTGAATATAGATATTGGATTAGTCAATAGCTTTCCAATACATGAACGTATGAATTTTATATTTGAAGTGGGTTTCAATTTGAATAATACCACTGTGGTTATGAATAAAATTGAGATTTATAGCTTAGTCTTAGATATTAAATATAAAGGACCTGGTGATTATGTGCCAGGAGGAAATGTGCAGCAGTATAATTTTAGACAAGGTGGAATAGGTTATGGGGCTTATGCTACCCCTGGCTTACAAATAAAATTTGCTGATGGTATTTCTGCTGATATACTTTCTCAGTTTTATTATAGTTATATCAGTTTAGAGCACTATAGTGATTGGGGCTTGCATTGGGCGCCATATATTAGGTTTAACTTCACTGGATTCTTTATGTAATGATTTTAATGCTTTGAATTTCGTTTTAAGGATGATTGTGCATTGCTGATTTTTTATTATATTTAGATAAAATTGCTTAAAAATGTATAGAATAGGATTTATCATAGTTATTATTTTTAGTCATTTGACTCTTTTTGGGCAAAGTGTTCAAAGGAGTCAATCCAATTTGCCTATACTTAGCGAAACGAAAGGTGAGCTAAAAAATGCTTTAGGCTGGGTATTACAAGACAATGGATTATGGAATTCTACTCAAGGAAAGATATTACTAGGAAATAGTGAAAGAAATAGGAATCCTAGTCCGATGGACAAGTTGGGAAAGAGTAATTTTCAAGAGTTATTGATTAAAGAGGTTTTGGTTGGAGATGAGCAGTTTGTTGTTCTCATTCGCTATTATACAGGAGGGTATTATACTTTTCCAGATCTGGAACAGGGGTTTAAAAAGACAAAAAATGCAGAATACTTTGTGTTTAATGCCAAAAAACTTGATAAAATCCTTCCTCTTAAAGCAAACTTTAATGACCCTTATGCTGTGAACCTTGAAGTATTTGCTTACGATAACTTAGTCAATTTTGATAAAAAAGAAATAGATACTAAAATATCATATAATATATTAAGAACTAGGGAATTAAATAGTAAGGCTCAGTTTACAGCTATTCTTAATCTCATGCCTGTGATTACGAATGGGAAGAAGTATTATCGTTTTAGACTCATTAAGTTGTTGAATAAGAAGAGTCTATATCAAAAGTATTTATTAGAAGAAAATAAAGACAAGCTATTTGATAAATCATATTATGAAGTTCCTTATCAGGATTTCGTAGAGTTTTTTAGTTCTGTTGAAGTAATTATTCCAGATTTTAATATTGATAAACCTGAAAATTTTGTGGATTTTTATAAGAGAGGAGTTCTTCGATATAATAGAGGAAATTTTGAAGGTGCTTTGAGCGATTTCAATGGAGCTGTTCAATTGGAGCCCGAAAATAGATTTATGATGCTGTATGCTTATTTAGGAAATACTCAACATGAGTTGGAGAATTACCCAATGGCAGTGCGGGCTTTTGATAAAGCCATTTTATTTGAACCAACCGATCCTACCCAAAAACCTGCTTGGGTTAGGATTTACTATAATAGAGGAGTTTCGAAATATTTTATGGAGGACAAGGAAAATGCTTGTCGTGATATGAATAAATCGAAAAAGTTAGGTTTGTCTGATGAGGAAGCTATTAAGCATATCAAGAAGCTTTGTAAGGGAAAGCTAAAAGATATATAAGCTATTTAGCTTTTGTTATTGAGAAATAAATATAAAAAATACAACTTTATACTCATGTTCTACGTATAAAATTGGTTATTAAAAGAAGAAAACTGGGGAAGGTGTACCTGTAAAATTCCGTATCCCAGAATTATATGAAGCTGAATCGGCACCATATGGCTATGATATTGGTCATCCTTATTGGGATGACTAACTATGTTTATGCCCAAAAAAAACGAAAAGCAGAACTCAATGAGAATGCTTGGTTTATTGGAGCTAAAGGTGGTGTTAATATCTTTTTTGGGGATATTAAATATACAGAATACCTTCCAAACTTTAAATATAACGAACTTACTTTTGGCTATGGTTTTAACTTAGGAAAACAGTTTTCTCCTAAAACCTCATTAAAATTAGATGTTAACCTATCTAAACTGTCTGGAACAAAGAAAACCAATGCTCTAATTAGAACTTTTGATGCCAAGACTCAAGTTGCTACACTGAACTTGCAAGTGAATATTTTTGAGCTCTTTAATAGAAGGGCAAGGCTCAATAAACTCTCTGTTTGGGCTGAATTAGGAGTTGGAGGAATCCGATGGCAAAGCATTCTCTATAATTACGCAACTCAAGATACCATCAATCTCCTCCAATGGGGAACCAAGAAATATGAAACTTCAGTGGTGATACCAGTAGGCTTATATATGCGGTATTATCTCAATAAGAATTTTTCTGTTGATGCTCATTCCTCTTTATCTATTTCAGGCTCCGATTTCTTAGATGCCAAACCAGGAGGAATCGAATTTGATTATTATTGGTATACAGGCATTGGAATTAATTACCATTTTATGCTACAATCGGCTATTCGAAATGTACCATTAATGAATAAGAAGAAATCTAATGAAATTGAGTTATTGGATTATATGAGTCTTGATCCGTTTCAGGATCCAGAAGTAGATAGGATAACTAAAAAGGAAATGTTTCAAAAGGAAGCTGCGGAGTCTGAGAAAATAGTAATGTCAACTAATCCATATCGGGTAGAATTTTGGGTTCCAAGTCAAGCCAATCATAAAAAACTTCAAGTTTTAGTGAGCATTAAGAAACGTGGAATTACAGGGAATGGATATTTTAGAATGTCATTACCTTCTGGTTTCTATCCTGTTGCACCCAAGGTGAAAGAGGTGACCTATACAAGAATCGGATATAATTATGACTTCGATTTCTATCTTCCTATGAATAAAGATACCTTAAACATTCCTATAGAAATCAACATATCTGAAAGAGAAGATGGCACTTATCCTTTCTTTATTGAAGGAGAAGTGATGAATCAGGCCGGAAAGATGTTTTCCATTAAAAATGCGCAATATGTTCAAATTTCTTCAGGAGTCGATTATAATGATTTACCCATAGACCAGAGATCAGTTGAACCTAAAGCTGAAAGCGCAGACCCTGATTATATTGCACCGATTAATGTTACAGATAAATTGGAGGAGTCTACTGGAGATAAAACCTATAGAATTCAGATATTGGCTTGTAGGAAACCCAGTAATAGAGTAAACGAGTTTTTGAAAAAGCATCAGATAGAAAGAAAAGTGTATACCTATGAATCTGCTGGCTGGTGGCGTTATAGTATATATAATTTGGGCAGTATTAAAGAAGCTGAGAAGGCTTTATTGCTGGTAAGAAACAAGCACCTTATTAGAGAGGCTTTTATTGTTGAATTTGAAAATGGTGAACGTTCTGTTCCTGCCGAACAACCATCAAGAAGTATAACTACTTACCAAGATGAGACTGGTGAAACCAAGATGGCTAAATTATCACCTTACCAGAAAAAAAGCATAAGGCCACTAAATACCAAAAAGAAAAAAGATTCTGAAAAAGATATAAAAGAACCCAAGAAGCCTAGCTTCGAAGTGGTTTCTAATTATGATAATATTTCTGTTTACCGCATTGAAATTGCAGTATCTCCAGGCTATCCAATACCCTTACGACAGCTTCAAAATTGGGTAGCTAAAGAGAAAATTACAGAGTGGACGTATCGGGATGATTACAGGTACACCATTGGGAGGTTTGAAAACGAGCAGGTTGCAAGAGCCTTCCTAAAATACGTCCGCATGCAATTCGCACTACCCGATGCCCATCTGGTGGAAACTAAAGCTGGAAATTGGCTAAAGGTAGTGCGGTAACAGAAATTCTGTTTCCTAAGATATTCTTTTGGAATGTCTGTCCCTTTTTATGAATAATGAAATGAATTGAAGATGCTTGGGATTTCTATTTAGGCAAGCATTTTTAGTTTGTGACCGTATTAAAGTTTGTAATAAAAGGGCGTAATGCAACCACAAGACCTTGTAATCAAGGTAGTTATTAAGTGTTTTTTTTTTTTATGTTAAGTAGGATGCTTTCTAAATGAAATAGCCAAAATAATCTTGGGATAACAATTATTTGCTAGGTAAAATTGTAATGGCTTGAGAACGACGCTGGTACCTGTCACTCACTAAATCTCGTACTTCCAATGTTACCAACATAACTTTAGCATTATTAGTGGCATTATAAAAGGTCTCAATAGGATTTTTCTCAGTGGAGGTTTGACCATTTTCACCAAATGTCCAAATGTATTCTGCGCTATCTGCAATAATGGTTTCAGAGGAGTTGGTGAAAACAATCGTGACGGGGGCGGGTCCATCATTACCCGAATAGGAAAATGATGCAATGGGGTCGTTTAAACCAGCAGGAACTTCGATTTCTTTATCTGTATTAGAACAGGCATAGAAAATAAAAAGTGACATTATTGTAAGAAGAGCTGAGCCTATGGATTTTTTTAACATAGTAAAAGTTTTTAGCTGCCAAATATAAGTCGTTTTTTTTTCTTTTGAAATGTATATTAATTTATGATTTATTTTAAGGTTTTTATATTTTTGCTCGACTTTAAATAAGAATATTATAAATAAACGGAGAATGGAAAGCAAAAGGGACAATTACGAATCAAGAGAAGAATTGTATTCTAAGGCAGTAAGAGCTGGAAAGAGGACCTATTTTTTCGATGTGAAAGCCACTAAATCTGATGATAAGTACATAACAATCACAGAAAGTAAGAGACGCTTCGATAACGAAAGTGGTAAATTCTCCTATGAAAAGCATAAGCTTTTTCTTTTTAAAGAAGATTTTGAGAAGTTCCTAGATGGGTTTCAAAACGCGGTGAATTATATTAACGGTGAATTAATTACAGAAATTGAAGAGGATCATACCCTTGAAAAACTTAAAGAGGTAGATTTCGATAGTTTAGATAGCTGATAATAGTTTGCCTACAAATCTTTACCATAATCCTTTTATATGATTGTTGATATGCTTCTTTAGATCATTGTTGGGTCATGATAAAGCGTAAAATCTCCTAATTTTCATTGTTTGGTATAATAATATCGAAACATCACTGTTAACAAAAAAATAAAGTGGTTTCGGTTTAATATTGTAATTTTGTAGAAACATAAATCTATTCAATTTAATGGCTAAAATAATTTCTGTTGCCAATCAAAAAGGCGGGGTAGGTAAAACAACTACAGCTATCAATTTAGGTGCTGGTTTTGCTGTTTTAGAAAGAAAGACACTTATTATAGATGCAGATCCTCAGGCAAATGCCACTAGTGGATTAGGTATTGATCCTAAATCTGTGGAAACAAGTGTTTATGAGTGTATTATGGATAATATTGACCCTAAGACCATCATTACTTCAACAAGTACTCCTAATTTAGATATCATTCCTGCTCATATCGATTTGGTTGGAGCCGAAATAGAGATGATAAATATGCCCAATAGGGAGCAAATGCTTGCTAAAACATTAGAAAGCGTTAGAGAAGATTATGAATTTATCATTATCGATTGTTCTCCAAGTTTAGGCTTAGTGACCGTAAATGCACTTGTAGCCAGCGATTCGGTGATAATCCCGGTACAATGTGAGTATTTTGCACTCGAAGGACTTGGAAAACTTTTGAATACTATAAAAATTGTTCAGACTCGTTTAAACAATAATTTAGATATCGAAGGCATCCTCTTAACTATGTATGATAGCCGTTTGAGGTTATCAAAACAAGTGGTGAAAGAAGTTAAAACTCATTTTCAGAAAATGGTTTTTAAAACTTTGATTAATAGAAATATTAAATTAGGTGAAGCACCAAGTTTTGGTGAAACTGCTATTATGCATGATGCAACGAGTACTGGCGCTATAAATTATTTAAATTTAGCCCGTGAAATTTTACAGAAGAATAATATGACAGCAATGTCAAATCAAGATAAAAAATTATAGCGAATGAGTAAGAAGAGAGCATTAGGGAGAGGCTTAGATGCCATTTTATCTAGCCCTGATACGGATATCACATCGTCCGATATATCAGGTAATTATGTGGTTGGAGCTGTAGCAGAACTTGAACTAAGTAAAATAGAAACCAACCCTTTTCAACCTCGTTCCGAATTTGAAGAATTAGCTTTAGAAGAATTAGCTACCTCTATCAAAAAACAAGGAATCATTCAACCGATTACTGTCCGTAAATTAGGTTTTGATAAATACCAATTAATCTCTGGAGAGCGTAGATTTAGAGCTAGTAAAAAAGCTGGATTAACAACTATTGCAGCCTATATTCGAGTAGCTAATGACGAGCAAATGCTAGAAATGGCTTTGGTTGAAAATATTCAAAGAGAGAACCTTAACTCCATTGAAATCGGTATCAGTTATCAAAGGTTGATAGATGAATGTCAGATTACGCAAGAGGAACTAAGTAGACGAGTAGGTAAAAATCGCTCAACCATCACCAATTATATCCGTTTGTTAAAACTTCCTGCAGAAGTACAATTGGCTTTGAGATCTAACCAGATTTCTATGGGACATGCGCGAGCCCTAATAAATATTGACAATATTGGCTCGCAACTCAAGATTTTAGAGAAAGTTATTGAACAAGGGCTATCTGTTAGAGAAGTTGAGAAATTAGTGAAAGAACTAATAAATCCTTTAGCCAAACTCACTGAAAAAGTTCCTGTGGAATCTACTCCGGCTATGATTGAATATTCCAATAGAATTAGTCAGGTACTGGGAAGAGATATCCAGCTTAAACCCGGTAAAGAGGGAAAAGGTAAAATCTTAATCGATTTTGATTCAGAGGAAGAGTTGAGAAATTTAATGCTTATAATCTCAGGAGAAGATGCCTAATCGTTTTTCCAAAAGACTAATAAGAATAATGGGAGTAACAATAATGTTACTTCTTTTTCTATTTGGGGAAAGTTCATCAGTGATGGCACAAGAAACGGCTGACCTTCATCTTCATCAAGATACGGTATATCGCTATTTTCCTGCTCATTCTCCTGTGAAAGCTACTTGGATGTCGGCGGCTTTACCAGGTTTAGGGCAGTATTATAATGGGAAATATTGGAAGATTCCTATTATTTATGCTGGCTTTAGTACGATGGCATTTTTTGTTATTCAGAATAGATATGAGTATAATAGGTATAAAGAGGCTTATGCTATAAAAGTCGAATTGCCTGAAGGGCAGTCTTCTGATAATATTTTAGTAGAGAATTATTCACAGGCTGATTTATTGTCTCAAAGAGAGTATTACCAAAGTAGTTTGGAATTGAGTTATATCTTAACTGGAGTATTTTATATTTTACAAATCGTTGATGCTACCGTAGATGCTCACTTATATGATTATGATATTGATGATGATTTAAGCATACACTTTGAACCACAATTAGTACCAACTGAGTTTGGCCCTCGAGTGACTCCAGGAATAGGAATACGTTATAAACTAGCTGTAGATTAGAGATGAATAATTTAAAAATAGCATTGATTGGTTATGGTAGAATGGGTAAAGAAATCGAGAAGGTGGCTTTATCTAAAGAACATGTCATTCAAGCCAGAATTGATACCCTTGAAGATTGGGTGACACAAAAATCATTACTATTGAATTCTAATGTCGCCATAGATTTTAGTATTCCTGAAATTGCTATTTCTAACATGAAAAGGTGCCTGAAACTGAATATTCCTTTAGTTATTGGCACCACAGGATGGTATGAGCAAATGAATGAAATAGAGGATGAGGTTAACCTGAAAAATGGGAGTTTGCTCTGGGCTAGTAATTTTAGTCTTGGAGTTAATATCACCTTTCATTTCAATAAGTTATTGGCTAAAACTATGGCTCGATTCCCTGAGTATAAAGTCCATATTCACGAAATTCATCATACCCAAAAATTAGATGCCCCTTCAGGCACAGCTATCAGTTTAGCCAATGGGATAATTGACTCTAATGAACTTCTAGATACTTGGAAATTAGAGGAGGGTCACGAAATAGAATCTTCCTATTTACCTATTAGCCATGCACGAGAAGGACAAGTTCCGGGGACTCACGAGATTCGATACACCAGTGATATTGATGAAATTATGCTCCGACATGAAGCCAAAAATAGAAAAGGATTCGCCAGTGGAGCCGTTTTAGCAGCCGAGTGGTTGGTTGGAAAAAAAGGCTTCTATAATATGAGTGATGTCTTGGGTTTTGAGAGTTTATAGGTAACAGCTAAATGTGAATAGTTTGTTTCTCACATCTGTCATCCAATATCCGTCTTCTTATTATTTATAAACCATCTCCAAAACACTTGGTCTTTCCTGATAAACCTTAATTATTAATTCCCCAAATAGAGTATTGGCCCAGGCGAACCATGCTCTATTATAATCAGCGGGATCGTCTTTATGGAAGGCTTCGTGCATAAACCCAGTATCGGCATGGCTGTCTTTAAGCATTTGTAGGCAATGTATTATTTCTTGCTCATCTGTACTTGTCATCGCCCTTAGAATGATACCCATGGGCCAGATTTTTTCCTTCCAAGTATGAGGACTGCCTTGTCCTTCGGCTACTGTTCCTTTTAAAAAATAAGGGTTATTATCGCTCAACAAAAATTGACGGGTTCTTTTATATAAAGCATCTTCAGGTTGATGGGCACCCAAATAGGCTAAAGACATGAGAGAAGGCACATTGGCATCATCCATAAATAATGCATTACCAAAACCATCCACTTCGTAAGCATATATTTTGCCAAAATCGAGATGTTCCAAAATGGCATATTTTCTTACAGCCGTTTCTACTTCTTCGGCAAAGTCAGCGCATTCTTTGGCAAATTCGGGCTCATTAAAAATATTAGAATAGATATCATTTAACTGATTTAGAGAAAGGATAGCAAAAATATTAGATGGGATGAGGAAAGGAAATAGCGTGGCATCATCCGATGGGCGAAATTGAGAGGCAATGAGTCCGACGGGCTTAACGGGTCTTCCTGTTCCATTAAAAATAGGTGCATCAATCATTTGATTGGTGGTTCTAGAAAAACGATAAGGAGAGGGCTCATCAATTAATTGCTCTGTTCTAAAAGTTTTTACAATCAACTTCATGGCTTCATCCCAAGAGTCATCAAAAATACTAGCATCCCCCGAAATTCTATGGTACTCATGTGAGAGTCTAATCACATAGCAAAGACTATCAATTTCCCATTTACGTTCATGAACTCCTGGTATAGGGTTTGGGTTATCGCTTTTCCAATGTGATTCTTTCTTTAAATCTTTATAAAAAGCATTGGCATAAGGGTCTTTTAATATACATTTTACTTGTCTGTTGATTAATCCTTTGATGAGTAGTCTGATTTTTTCATCTTTAGGAATTAATGGCATATAGGGCCAAACTTGAGCCGTAGAATCTCGAAGCCACATGGCATCAATATCTCCGGTGATGATGAAAGTATCTTCTTTTCCATCAATCATTTCAAAATCAACGGTAGTATCTAAGGTATTAGGATAGCAGTTTTCAAACATCCAGCCCAATTCTTCATCAGCTATTTTCGATTTTACCTCTGATAAAAGATCCTCCACAGCATCACTATGATATGTTCTATCTGATATCATGGGCCTTTTGCTTGTGAAGCCTTTTGAGGAGCTCATAATGGAGGAATAACCGATATTTGGTAAGAAACTTAATGCGCCTAAGCTTAAACTCGTTTTGATGATGAAATTTCTTCTGTTCATAGTGATGGTTTTGAAAGCTTAAAAATATGCATTAAAATTGATTTATAGACTTATCTTTGTGTTATGGAAAACAAAAAAACAGCCATTGTTATTGGAGCTACAGGATTGGTAGGTGGACATCTTGTTAATCAGTTATTAGAGGAAGAAAAAATAGACAAAGTAATACTTTTTTTACGACGAAATACAGGTAAATCTCACCCCAAATTGGAAGAGCATGTAGTTGATTTTGATCACATATCTTCGTTTAAAGAAATGATTAAGGCTGACGTGGTATTTTCTTGTATGGGCACAACATTGAAAGCTGCCGGTAGTAAAGATGTGCAGTGGAAAATTGATTATACTTATCAATATGGAGTTGCCAAAGCAGCTAAAGAGAATGGTATCGATTCTTTTTTTTTAGTGTCCTCCTCAGGAGCCAATGCCAAATCAAAGATTTTTTATTCCCGAATGAAAGGCGAATTAGAAGAGGCTATAAAAGTATTGGACTTCTCTAACTTATATGTTTTTCAGCCTAGTGTATTGGTGGGTGAGCGATCTGAGAAAAGGAGTGGGGAGGAGTCAAGTGCGAAGGTAATTCGGGTTTTGTCAAAAATCATTCCTCCCATGAGAAAGTGGCGTCCCATAAAAGGTGAAGAAGTAGCTAGAGGAATGCTCAATGCTTATCTTAAGGAAGAAGATAAAGGTTTGAAAGTATTTGTGTTGGATGAAATATTTAAAGTGTAATTAAGCAGGAAGCAGGAAGACTATCCAAGGCCAGGGCCAAGGGCAAAAAGCTAATAGCCCTATTTAGAGTCTGTCCATAAAGTCAGGTGTTTGAACTATAAAGTTCAAGTCAAATAGTACATTTATTTTGTGTTCGTGAGCTCCTTTCAGTCGGTTCTAGGCTGTGAAGAATTCAAACCGCAGAATACTAGTGTATTTGAGGATTTGGATTTTGAGCAATAACGACGAAATTGGACTTTATAGACGAACGCTATTTATTCTTCTAAAGGAGCTTCAAAGGCTCGTACAGCTAATATTCTCCATTGCTGCGCTCTTTTTTCCATAAGAAAACTTCCTCTGTCGCAGTATATTCCTAATGCTTCGCCCTCCTCGTTTTTTCCTCCTTTATCACATGAGTTTACATTAATCCATGCTGCAGAATCTCCAATGAAACGGATAGATACCAACTCGAAGTAAATACTTCTTCCTTCCGGGAAATCTTTTAAATAACTAAAGCGGTCGCTAACGGCATCTTGTCCTTTTAACCATGGGGAACTTAGAACCACCAAATCAGCTTCTTCCCAAAATAAATCAGCTATCTTTTGAGAGGAATAGTCTCCTTTCTGATAAGCTTCGGGGAAATCCTTAAACACAATATCCATTACAGCGTTAGTGTCTGAAGCCATCGCTATTCTTTCTATTTTGAGCTCTGTGGTTTTAGGGCTTAAGTAGCTGTGTACTAAGATTCCGGCGAGGAATGATATGGTTATAATTAAGTATAGTGTTTTCTTTTGCATAATGACGCATTTAGTTTGGTCAAAGATAAAGAAAAAGCCCACATCCTTAGGTAAGATGTAGGCTCAAATTGTTATAGAATAGTTCTTTAAAAACTAGGTGTACCTAGAATTATAAGTTTTTATTGGCGAAATCCCAATTTACGATATCCCAATATCCTTCTACAAATTTAGGACGTGCATTTCTATGATCGATATAGTAGGCATGTTCCCAAACATCTAGGGTTAAAATAGGTTTGAAATCTGAGGTGACAGGAGTATCGGCATTTGCAAATGGTTTAATTTCTAATTTACCATCTTTATTAGCCACTAACCAAACCCAACCAGATCCAAATAATTTAACAGCAGAAGTTGAAAATTGTTCTTTGAAATTTTCAAAGCTGCCAAAATCACGGGTGATTAATCCAGCCACTTCTCCAGTTGGCTGTCCACCACTATTTGGTGAAAGACAATTCCAAAAGAAATCGTGGTTGAAATGCTGAGCAGCATTGTTGAAAATTCCAACTTGTCCATCTGCAGCACTCTTTTTGATCACTTCCTCTAAAGAAAGTTCAGCTAGAGCAGAATCTTTTACTAAGTTGTTTAAATTGGTAACGTAAGCGTTATGGTGTTTGCCATGATGATAATCGAAGCCTTCCTCACTAATATAGGAGCCAAACGCTTTTTTATCAAATGGTAATTCAGGTAATATATGCATGATTGTTTGTTTTAAGTTTACTAGGATACAAAAATAGCAAAGATTATTTAGAATTGTTCAAAATAAGAATTTTTTAACTATACAAATGAATAAGTGCTTTGTTGAAAGCGGGAGCACATTTGATTAGAATTCTAAGCTAATATAAGCTATCCACAAAATCATATATACTACTAAATAAAATCTATAGAACTTTTGAAATCTAACAAATTCAACTTCTTCTGAACTTGCTTTTTGAAATAGCGCTTTTAGTTCTTTTACAAATATGGGTTTAATATTAATGGTCCAGCTATCGGTTTGATAAACCCATTTTCTGAATTTACTTCTATAAATCCCAAGTGGAAATCCCCAAATTAGAAAGAGTAGAAACCATATGTTATCTAATATCCAATCCATAATTAACTTTTTGGGAGCCAAGGTATATAAGCGGGAGTTCTATTTATATAATTTTGATATTGTGGTTTTGTTTTACTTAAAGTTTTTTCTAATAAGGCTACACCAGATATCTTTACTAAAAGAAAATTCATTAAAACGGCACTGAGGATGGGCAGGTAACAAGCATTAGCTATTGAAAATAATGCAAATGCTATCCATTGAAAACCATCCCCAAAGTAGTTGGGATGACGAGTATACTTCCAAAAACCAGAACTAAGTACTTTCCCCTTATTATTGGGTTCTTTTTCAAATTTTGCTAATTGATAATCTCCACCTGCTTCAAAAGCGAAACCAATGAGCCAAATAACAGCCGCTGCATAATCAATAAAGTTTAATTCTTGGTTTATTCCAGATTGAGCTCCTAGAAGAGGAGCAGAAATGAGCCATAATAAAACACCTTGTAAAATAAAGGTTTGAAAGAAACTCACCCACCAGTATCTATGTGCCCCATAGTCCTGTCTGAATTTTTGATAGCGAAAATCTTCAGGTTTCCCCCAGTTCCTTTTGCCAATAAATAGCGATAAGCGCAGCCCCCAAATACTCACTAAAGTGGTGATTAAAATTTTGCGTTCTCCTAAACCTTCTGTTTGGAAAAAGTAAAACCAGACCAGTAGAACAAAACCAGCGCCCCAGAAAGCATCAACAATGCTGGCATTTTTCTTAATCACACTTATTACCCAAAGTATGGTCATAAATGCTTTAATAAGAGCTAAGCCTTGAAAATATATTGATTGAAAATCCATTATTTATTTGTTTAATGTATATTTATAATACTTAAACAAAAGTAATAAAGTTTCTGTAATGGTGAGATTTAGGTTTATTAAAAAGCTGTTAAAGGAAAGAGCTCTTTAACTAAGGGATGGTCGATATTTAATCTACATTCTTTTCATATTAAGCATGAAAAAGGAATCCATATATAGACAAAAGCTTCTTAACATTTGTGTTAAGAAGCTTTTGTTAGGCTGTTAACGCCCTAGAATAATTGAATAGACTAATTAAAACTCAATAGTTATCCCACCCATAACATTAATGGGTGCCATTGGGAAATATCCATCAATTACATCTCTTTCTCCACCATATTGGTAATTATAAACCCAGGCATAAGACTCATACTTTTCGCTAAGTACATTCTGAACATCTAAATGTAAACGAATAGTTTTGAAGAAACTTGTTGAAAACCCATAGCTAAACTTCAAATCATTTACAAAATAGGGGTCTATGCTATTATACTCATAGCTGGTATTGTCGATATATTGACGACTTACATATTTTGCCACCCACTGCATATCGAAATTCTTAAAAGGAGAATAGGTGATTATACTGTTGGCAATGGTATTTGGAGATAAGATAAGGTTGGTTTCTCCAAGAGCAACTTCTTCTTGTCCCCAAGTATCCCAATTGTCAATGAACATAGTGAAATCTTTAATCTTATTCTTGCTTAAAGCAAGGTTGAAATCCCAACGCAGTGGATCAATGATTTGAGCTCCCCCGCTTATTTCAATACCCATTCTATAACTCTTAGGAACATTGGTCATAATAGCTTCGCCAACACCATTGATTTTACCTGTAGCTACCAATTGATCTTTATAATTCATATAGAAGAAGTTTACATTGAAAGCAAAGGCTTGACTATTCACTCTCATTCCGGCTTCAATATCTTGTAATTGCTCTGGCTTAGGGTTATATCC